>JAYVUQ010000248.1:0-8791 GCA_043787785.1 Bryobacteraceae bacterium | reverse complement strand
ACCAACAAAGTCACCTCCACTGTGGAATTGTCGATCCCGAACGCCGAAGGCACCTTGGCCTTTGGCGAAGGGTCCGTTTGGGTCTCGAGCCCAGGCTTTCCCCTTACCCGCATCCACCCCGGTACTGCCGGCAAGCCTGGCAGCGAACGAGTGATGCAGCAGTTCTATGGCGAGACGGGCGGAATAGTCTATGTGGGACTCAAGTCTGTCTGGCTAGTTGACCGCAAATCCGGCAAAATCACGCGATTCGATCCCAAACGCATTAATGCCACACTTGCGGATTGAGTGCAACGGGAGAATGAGTTAACCTAGCACAGAATAGTCCTCTTTGACGGCTATGTCAGCCGCAGATCCCCGTCCGGTCCCTCCCGTGCCATTTTGGTCCATTGAGTTGCTCGTTGGCTTGTGCCAACCTTGAATGATACTTCCGGCGATAAGGATCTTATGCGTTTCTGCTTTGTTTATGCCCTAGTTGGTGCCACCCTGATCCTTCAGGCGCAACCCTCGGCGACGCCCGAGTTCTTCGAAACCAAAATCCGCCCCATCTTCGCCAACCATTGTTATAGTTGCCATACGGCAACCGCCATGGGTGGCTTACGGCTCGACTCGCCAGAGGGCCTCACCAAATCCGGAAAACATGGCCCCTTGGTGACTCCGGGTGACCCGGACCAAAGCGCCTTGATTCTCGCCGTTCGCCATACGGATATCAACTTCAAGATGCCCATGGGAGCGAAATTGAAGGACACCGAAATTGCCGACCTAACAGCTTGGGTGAAGGCAGGCGCGATCTGGCCCAAGGCTGCTGTGGCGACCGCCGCCCCGAAGCCTGAAGACGGTAAGTATGTCATTCGTCCTTCCATGCGCAACTTCTGGTCCTTCCAGCCCTTGAAGGAGTTACAGGCTCCCGCCCCCAAGGACCCCCAATGGGCGAAGTCAACCATCGATAAGTTTGTCCTGGCACGTCTCGAGAAAGAGGGCCTCAAGCCCGCGAAGCCCGCGACAAAACGTGACCTGATCCGCCGTGCTTCGCTGGACCTCACCGGCATCCCCCCCACTTACGATGAAATTGTCGCCTTCGAGAAAGATCTTTCTCCCGGCGCCTTCGGTAAAGTAGTAGATCGCCTACTCGCCTCGCCCCACTATGGCGAGCGTTGGGGCCGCTTCTGGCTCGACGTCGCCCGTTACGGCGAAGATGACTATCGCAGTCTCGACCCCATGCGCCGCGGTTTCAATCCCTATCCCAACGCCTATGTCTATCGCGATTGGGTTATTCAAGCCTTCCAGGACGACCTACCTTACGACCAATTCGTCAAAGCGCAAATTGCCGGCGACCTGCTGGACCCCAAGACTCGTCACAAGACCCTTCCGGCTACCGGCTTTCTTGGCTTGGGCCCCTGGTATTACGACAACGGATCCACCGAAGTTACTCGCGCCGATGAACGCCATGATCGGGTCGACGCCGTTACTAGGGGCTTCCTGGGTCTCACTGTCGCCTGTGCCCGCTGTCACGATCATAAGTACGACCCCATTCCCGCGGTCGATTACTATGCGATCGCCGGTGTCTTCAAAAACACCGTCTACGAAGAGTATCCGCTCGTGCCAAAATCGGTCCGCGCCGACTTCCAGAAGCTCCAAGACCAGATCGACCAGAAGCAAAAACTCCTCTTCGATATCCAAGGCAACCAGACCAGCCAGCTATCGCAGTCGCTGGCCTTTCAGACCTCCAACTATCTGCAGGGCGTCTGGGAAGTCACCGGCATGCAAAAGAAAGAAATGGCATCTGTAGTAGAGGCCCGCAAACTTGATTTTGAGTTATTCGATCGGTGGATCAAGTTCATGGAGAAGCCGACCACCAAGTACAAAAACAAAGAAGCTTGGCAAGCGCTGCTTAAGATAAACGCCGACACCGCTGCTGGCACTGCGGCCGAAGCCAAGCGCCTAGCGGTTAAGTTCCAGGAAGAAGTGATCACCGTCATGCTCAATCGCAATGAACTGATCGACGAAAATAAGGTGATTGCCGCCAAGGCGCTGGATGGCACCAAGCCGAAAAAGCGCACCAATAAGCCAAGTAACTTCGTCACCAACGAGGATTTTTGTCCGGGTTGTAATCTCACCCTCAAATCTCTGGCCGAGGCCGATACCAACTTCGCCACCGAGATTTTTCAGCGCATGTTGACCGACGCCGATGATCCCAACGCCATGATGGAAGGGGCCAACCGCATGGGTAAGCCCGGCGTGCTGATGTTCCGCGGCTGGGGACTTGAATCCCGCATCGGCTCCGAGGCCCAGTCGCAAATCGCTTCCATCCGCAAGGACGTCGAAGAGTCGCGCAAGAAACTCGAGCCGGGATTTCCCTATCTGCATGGCGTCAAGGACGCTGAACACCCGTCCAATCTCGAATTGAGCTTCCGGGGTGATCCCTTCAATCTCGGTCCGGAAGTGCCCCGTCATTTTCTCTCCGTGCTCTCGAAAGAGGCGCCGGTTCCATTTACTAAGGGCAGTGGCCGCCTCGAACTGGCGGAGTCCATCCTGCAACAGCCCATCGCCATGCGCGTCATCGTCAACCGTATCTGGAAGGGCCATTTCGGCTCCGGTATCGTCGATACTCCGAGTAACTTCGGGATGACCGGCGAGCGTCCCACCAACCCCGAGTTACTCGAATATTTGGCTGCGACGTTTGCCAAAAACGGCCAATCCATCAAGAAACTCCATCGCGAGATCATGCTCACCTCGGTCTACCAGCTTTCCACCGAAAATGATCCGGTGGCTTTTGCCAAAGATTCGGGAAATCGTCTCTACTGGCGCGCTGACCGCAAGCGCATGGACGCCGAACAAGTCCGGGACTCGATCCTGCAAGTAGCCGGCGACCTGGATCGTGCCGTCGGCGGCCCCTCGGTCGAACTCACGCCGGCCGTCAAACGCCGCACCGTCTACGGGAAAGTAAGTCGCTACAAGCTGGACGAATACCTCCAGCTATTTGATTTTCCCAGTCCTAACCTTAGTGCCGAGAAACGCTTTGTCACTACCGTGCCATTGCAACGCTTGTTTCTCATGAATAGCGACTTTATGCAGCTCGAAGCGGAGGAATTGGCGAAACGCGTCGCCACCGAACCCACGAATCGGGCTCGCATTCGCAAAGCCCATCAGATTGTCTTTGGCCGGGATGCTTCGGAGGAGGAGGTGGTCCTCGGAATCGATTATCTCAAGGCCGAGCCGATGCTCGAATACGAAGAAAGCAAGAAGAAGCCTGCGGTAGAAGGTGAGCCTGGCAAACGCCGTGGGCCCGGGCCGCCTCCCGCCGGGGAATCCGGCTTGAGCGAAAAGCCCAACCTCGAAAAGCCAGACCTCGAAAAGCGCGAAGTCACGGCGTTGGAAACCCCTGCTGCCGACGCCGCGCCCGACTTCGGCAGGGGCATGATGGGCGGCATCGGTCCCCGTCGCGCTCCCACCGCTCCTCCGGTTAAATACGAGCCAACGGCGTGGGGCCGCTACGCTAAAGTATTGCTCAGTTCCAGCGAGTTCTTGTTCATCAACTAAAAGGGCACTTACTTACATGTCATCTCACAAAAAATCTAACCCCACCACCCGTCGCGAAGCCTTGCGCCGGGTCGGCAACGGCTTCGGCATGGCCGCGTTTGCCACCATGCTGAACACTTCTCTCTCCCGCGCCGGCGGCCTCGCCACTCCCGATGGCACCACCGGGGCCGCGAAGCTCGATCACCCGCAGCGCGTGAAGCGCGTAATTTTCCTTTTTATGAATGGTGGCCTCTCCACCGTCGATAGTTTCGACCCCAAGCCCATACTCGATAAATACGATGGCCAACCGCTACCCGGAACTCAGGTCAAAACCGAGCGTGGTACCGGCGCACTGATGAAATCGCCGTTTCAGTTCAAGAAATACGGCAAGAGTGGTATTGAAGTTAGTGAGCTTTGGCCAAACGTGGGTGAACTGGCGGACGATATCTGCTTCATCCGTTCCGTCTATACGGAAATCCCTAACCACGAGCCCTCCTGCCTGATGATGAATACCGGAGCCAACCAAGCCGGCCGTCCGTCACTCGGCGCCTGGATTACTTATGGCTTAGGCACCGAAAATCAGAACCTGCCCGGCTACGTGGTGCTGTGTCCCGAGGTCCCAACCACCGTCGGCCCGCCCCTTTGGAGCAATGGCTTCCTCCCCGCCATCAACCAGGGCACCTATATTTCGAGTAAGGTGCAGACGCCCGAAGGCGAAGCCGCCCTGGACGCTCCTCCGGTCCCCCTCGAAAGGCCCAAAGACGAAAAGTCTATGGCCTCTAAAGATGACAAGCCCAAGGACGACAAAGACAAGAAAGTCGTCGTAGAAAAGAATTTCGATCCCAAAAAGTTAGTCAGCTACGTCAATAACCCAAAATTCGAACTTACCGAACAACGCCGCGAGCTCGACTTACTGCAAAAAATCGAGAAACTCAAGAAACAGCGCAGCGGCGACGACCCGCAGGTGGAAGCCGTCATGAAGTCAATGGAAGTCGCCTACCGTATGCAGACCGAGGCACCCACGGTCTTCGATATCCGCAGAGAATCTGAAGCTACTCAAAAGCTCTACGGCCCAGGCAGCACTGCGCGTGCCTGCCTCACCGGTGTACGGCTGCTCGAAAAGGGTGTCCGCATGGTGCAGGTTTATTACGCGAAGGGCGACCCCTGGGACGCCCACGGCGACATCATGGGCCACAAGATCAACGCCAAAAACTCCGACCAGCCCTTTGCCGCCGTCATCAAAGACCTAAAGTCCCGCGGACTCTGGAAAGACTCGCTCATCGTCTGCGGCTCCGAATTTGGCCGCACCCCGGTCCGCGAAGTTGGCGGTGGGGGCGGGGGAGTCAAAAAGGGCCGCGACCACAATCCCTTCGGTTTCACCATGTGGCTCGCCGGCGGTGCCATCAAAGGCGGCACCACTTACGGTGCCACCGATGACTTTGGTTTCAAAGCCATTGAGAAGCCCGTCCACGTCCATGACATTCATGCCACCATTCTGTACCTAATGGGCATTGACCACACGAAGCTTACTTACCGCTACTCCGGCCGCGATTTTCGCCTTACCGACGTCGCCGGCAACGTCTTGCACGACGTCATCGCCTAGCCGCGTTTCTTCGCCAGCGCCGCCACCGCCTGGCGTGACGTTTCCACAATCAATGCCCCCATCTTGGGGCTGCTGGGGATGATGTCCGGTGGCAGTCCCTTGGCCGCAAGCGCCGCCGTCATCACGGGACCCACCGAAGCAATCACCACCCGTTTCGCCAATGCCTCGAACACTTCGCGCTCCAGGTTCATGTCCCGCGCAATGTCAAACAAATGGTCCAGTTGGATCGACGACGTAAATACTGCCACGTCCACTTCGCCGCTCGCCAATCGCCGGGCCGCTTCGCGCAAGGGCTCCACATCTTCAGGTAGTTCCCACCGGTAAAGCGCAAAAGGCGTCACCTGCGCCCCCAAAGCCTCCAAAGCCGCGTTCATCTCCACGTTCGGCCGCCCATACTCCTGCACCGCGATTCGGCGCTCAGGCCGGGGCGCGATCGCTTCCACGATTTCTTTCCACGTATTCGGCTCCGGAATCTGGATGGCCACGGGCACCTGCAGCGCACGCAGTACCGGTATCGGCTTCGTTCCGCGAGATACGATCAACGCCCGCCTCAATGCCGCCGACAGCCGCTCCACCGGCATCTGCTGAATCACCACATCGCGCAGAAACGTCAACCCCACCCCGGTCATGCAGATCAAGAGCTCAAAGTCTCCCGCTTCCAGTTGCTCCACCAACCGGAACGCGATCGAATGGTCCTCCACCGCCCGTTCCCGCACCGAAGGCGCGACAAAGGGAATCCCCGCCTGTCGCACGATCAAAGACTCAATATCTTTGGCTCGCCGACTCTCCAGGCTCAATACCCGCAATCCTTCCAACGACATAAGCATTAGTGTCCCATGCCCGCTGGAAAACTGAGTCATCGCCCCCATAAAAAACTTCTTCTTGAACTTTAAGCCCCACTGGAAAATACTAGGGGTGTAGCAATCGGTCGCGTTAACGAACGGGTTCAACGCAACTACTTAGGCCACAGTCTGATGTCGTTTTCGGAGCCCGTATTCCTCCGTTCCTTCTGCCCCGTCTGGCGCAGAGCATTCGCTGAAGTCCACAGTTGAATTTGAACTTGAGGAGTCCGTCCACGTGCCGAAGGTGTATCTTACAGGCGCCGGTCCAGGCGATCCCGATCTTCTTACCGTCAAAGCCGCGCGTCTCATCGCCCAGGCCGACGTCATCATTTATGACCGTCTGGTGAGCCCCGAGATTCTCGCCTTGGCTCGCCCCGATGCCTTACTCCTCTTCGGCGGTAAGGAGCAGGGTCAGCAAGAACGCATCCAAAACGAAATTCACGAACTGTTGCTGGCTCACGCGGCGCCGGGCCGCCTCGTCGTCCGCCTCAAAGGTGGCGACCCCATGGTCTTCGGCCGTGGCGCTGAAGAGTGGAGTTTTCTGGCGAGCCGCGGCATCGACGTCGAACTCGTCCCCGGCATTTCCTCCGCGCTGGCCGTCCCTGCATTGGCTGGCATTCCCCCCACCCTGCGCGGCGTCGCCGTTAGCTTCGCCGTGATAACTGGACATCGCCAAAAGATGGAACCCCAGGAGTGGGCTCGCTATCAGATGGTCGACACTTTGCTCGTCTTGATGGGTGTCGAAAATCGCCAAACCATTGCTAAAAATCTCATTCGCGCGGGGCGCAATTCCGATGAGCCTGTCGCCTTCATTGAGCGTGGCTCTACCGATCGTGAGCGCGTTGTGGTCTCCAATCTCGGCGAAGTGGCCCGCGGCCAGGTAGAAGTCAGTTCCCCGGCCGTCTTTGTCATCGGACAAGTGGTTCGCATGCGCACCCATTTGAAGCGTTTGGTCGACGAAAGCCCAAAGGAGGTCTATGCAGCCCGGCTTGCTCTTACTCGAACGCGTTGATCTCGTCCAGATCTCGCTCGAAGCTCCGGCTCGCCGCATTCCGGTTCGCGTTCCTGATGCTGGCGAACAATATCGCTTTCATTTCGACATGGCGAAATGTATCGGCTGTAAGTGCTGCGTCGTGGCTTGTAATGAGCAAAATGGCAACCCCGACGAGATTAACTGGCGTCGCGTCGGCGAACTCGAAGGTGGCGTCTTCCCCTTGGCCCAGCGCTTCCATCTCTCCATGGGCTGCAATCACTGCGTCGAACCCACCTGCCTCTCGGGTTGCCCGGTCGAGGCTTACACGAAAGATACACTTACCGGAATTGTGGATCATAGCGCCGACGCATGCATTGGCTGCCAATATTGCGTTTGGAACTGCTCTTATGGCGTGCCACAATATAATCCCGAGCGCGGCGTCGTGGGTAAGTGCGACATGTGCCACTCCCGGCTCGATGCCGGCCGCGAACCGGCCTGTGTAGACGCCTGCCCCGAAGGTGCAATTGTCATCGAAATTGTCGATATTCACCAATGGCGCAGTAACTACTCCGCGGCCAACGCGCCAGGCATGCCCTCCGCTGACGACAGTATTTCCACCACCCGCATCACCGTGCCCGCCAAAGCCACGAATGTAACTCGGGTGGACGAAGGTCGAGTTGTCCCTGAGCACGTTCACTACTCCTTGGTTGCGCTCTTGATCTTCATGCAAACCGCGGCCGGCGCGGCCCTGGTGGCAGGCTCGCCCTGGATCGCCGCCGCCGCCGCCGCGGTGGGCCTGGCGTTCGCGCCTCTTCACTTAGGCCGCCCCATTCATGCCTATCGCGCCTGGCGCGGCTGGCGCACCTCGTGGCTTAGCCGCGAAGTGATCGCCTTTTCCTTATTCGGCGCGGCCACCGCGGTCGTCTTCTGGCGGCCCAGCTTATGGCCCCTTGCCGCCATCACGGGCCTCGTCGGCACTTATTGCTCCGCTCGAATTTACATGATTCCCGCCCGGCCGGCATGGAATTCTCTCCGCACCCTGCTCGACTTCTTCTTCACGGCCCTTTGCCTGGGGCCCTTGGCCATCGCGCTGGTTGACAGCCGCGCCGAGTTACTCTGGGTCGCCGCCGCCGCCCTCGCCGGTCAAATCGCCGTCCATCCTCGCCGTTCCACCGTGCTCCGTCTCCTGGCCATCGTCGCGATGGCCATTCATCCCGGGGCCGCCTTGGCGCTCGCCCTCCTCTCGGAGACCACCGCCCGTATCGCCTTCTTTGCCGAAGTAGTGCCCAAATCAATGGCCTCCACCTTCATGACGCCGAAGGGAGCCCTCCCATGAGCCTCCAACAATTACTCGGTCTCGACAATAAGTCCCACGCCTATCGCCAGGCAACGGACCCCATTCTTGGCCCCACGCACGCCAATCGCCTAGCGCAAAAGTGGGTCAAAACCACCTGCGGCTATTGCAGCGTTGGCTGCGGCATGGAGATCGGCGTCCGTGACGGTGAGGCGGTGGCGGTGCGCGGCCAGGAGGCGCACCCCGTCAATCTCGGTAAGCTCTGCCCCAAAGGTCTCGCCGAGCACCACATGCTCAAATCGCCCCAACGAGCCACTCAGCCCCTGCTGCGCAAACAAGGCAATTTACAGCCTGTAAGTTGGGACGAAGCGCTGGACGCCCTGATCGCCAACTTCCACCTTACGCAAGCGCGGTACGGAAAACAAAGCGTGGGCGTTGTCAGTACCGGCCAGTTACTCACGGAAGAGTTCTACGCTCTGGGTAAGCTGGTTCAACTTGGTTTCGGCACTAGCAATTACTGCGGAAATACGACCCTCTGCATGGCCAGCGCCGTCTCTGGCTAC
>JAYVUQ010000247.1:0-4660 GCA_043787785.1 Bryobacteraceae bacterium | reverse complement strand
CCAAGCGCCCATCGACGGCCGGCCGGGTTGCTGGGAGCCGCTTTGGATAAACGTGATCGCCGGGTCGTGATTGATCGCGTCCGTGTTCATCGACTTGATGATGCATAAGTCGTCAACCACTTTGGCGGTATGCGGGAGTAACTCGCTCAGCCACGCACCTTGCTTGCCATGCTGAGCGAACTTGAAGATGCTGGAAGCGACAGGGAAGGTGCTTTGGCCCGACGTCATGCCGGTGATGCGTTGACCCATGCGAATTGAGGCGGGTAAGTCGACACCCTGGTGCTTACTGAGTTGCGGCTTGTAGTCGTAGAGGTCGATTTGCGAAGGTCCGCCGGATTGGTGCAGAAACAAGACACGCTTGGCCTTGGGTGTATGGTGCGGGAGGCCCGGCAAACCGATACTGGCCTGCATGTCCCGCTGCATTAACGAAGCCAGTGCCGCGGTACCGATGCCCTGGGCGGTGCGGGAAAAAAAGTGGCGGCGAGTTTCGGCAATTTGAAGGGGATTCTGCATGGCGCTATTCCTTGGTAATCGTTTCGTCGAGGTTGAGAATGACGCTCATGGCGAGGGTCCAGGCGGCAAGTTCGGCGGGGTCGCCATTGGAGGGCGCTTCACCGACGGCAACCAACTTACGGGCTTCTTCGGGGGAGCGCCGGTAGTCGGCGAGTTTTTGGTTCGCGAGTTCGAGCACGATCTTAGCCTCGTTCGCCGCCGGTGGACGGGCTAGGGCGAGGAGGAAGGCGCGTTCCACGCGCTTGGCCGGACTGGGCCCGGCCTCCTTCATCACCCGTTGCGCCAGGGCGCGGGCGGCTTCGACGTAAGTGGTGTCATTCAACAACGCTAGGGCTTGCAATGGCGTGTTGGTGACGGCACGCCGGGCGGTGCACTTTTCGCGATCTGGCGCGTCGAAGGTGGAGAGTGTGGAGGGCGGCATGGTGCGTTTCCAGAAGGTGTACATGGAGCGGCGATAGAGATCATCGCCATGGGACTGCTGATAAGTCTGCGCGGTGAACTCGGCACCGAAGGCTAGTTCCTCCCACAAGCCCGGTGGCTGATAGGGCAGAACGCTGGGCCCGCCGATCTTGCCGTTCAACAGACCACTCGCCGCCAGCATCGTATCGCGGACGAGTTCGGCGGGCAGGCGGAAGCGAGGTCCGCGGGCCAGCAAGCGATTCTCCGGATCGCGTTCTCGCAGGGCGGCCGTGGACTGAGACGCTTGTTGGTAAGCGGCGGACATCAGGATTTGTTTCTGTAGCGCCTTGGTATTCCAGCCGGACGAGACAAAGTCGGTGGCGAGCCAGTCGAGTAACTCGGGGTGCGAAGGCGCTTCGCCCTGGGAGCCAAAGTCCTCACTGGTTTTGACGAGGCCGGTGCCGAAATACATTTGCCAGAAACGATTAACGGCCACGCGCGCAGTAAGCGGATGATCGGGGCTGGTCAGCCATTGGGCCAGCGTCAGTCGATTGGCCGGCGCACCGGCGGGCAGGGGCGGCATGGAACCAGGAACGCCGGGAGTGAGCTTCTCCGTTTGGTTACGATAGTCCCCCCGAGCGAGTAAGTAAGTGTCGCGGGGTTTCTCGGCTTCCTTCATCACCATCACCGTTTCAATGCTCCAATCGAGATCGTCGCGCTCGCGCTTGAGCGCCAGTAACTCGGTGCTCAGTTTCCGATCTTCGGCCGGGGCGGCGTGGGCAAAGTACCATTCGCGTAACATGGTCTCTTGCTCTTTGGCGCGGGTGGCGAGCTTCAGGTTTTCGCGGAGCGGTGTATCCTGGCTCAGGATCCTCAATTCGGCGGGAGTTAGTTCGCGATCATAAAAGCGCAAATCGTCTACTCGGCCGCGCAAGCGGTCCAATTCAATGCGCCCGCCCAAAGTGACCGGCGCATCGACCTCGGTAAATGGTTGAGTCAGCGTATTACGCACTACTTCCATCTCCACGGGTTCGCCATTCAAGTAGACCTTGTCGGCCGTGAAAGCCAGGTGCATACCGACATCGTTTTTGGTGCGGACGAAGATGGGATTCTTGAAACGCGCTTCCCAAACGCGATCCGGCCAGCGCTCCACCTTGCGCACGGTGATGCGGGATTTCTGCTGCAGGCGGGGCACGGCGTAGGGGTCATCAAGCTCAATTGACCAGCCACGCCGATCGGCGTCGGTGCGATAAAGAATGCCGTTGCGGAAGGTGCGGGCGCGGGTTTGGAACCACAGCGCGATGGTCTTCACGGCACCGTTGGCGCTGGGGAAGGGAAGCGCGGCTAGTTCTACTTCGCTGCGCCCGGCGAGTTCCGCGGCCCGGTCACCAGATTGCGAGGCGACATAGGAGAAATCGTCCTTGAGCGAAACGCCGTGGCGGTAGTTACCGCTGGAGTCCGCGAGCGAGCCATCCATCTGGTAGTGAGCGAGCAGGCCTTGGCGCGGGTCCGGGGCGAAGCGGGCGGTCTTTTGCCATTTGGCGTAGGCCTCCTTAACAGCGGCCGACTCCAGCGCCTTTTCCACTTCGGGCATCCGGGTCTTGATGAACTTAGCGCGCTCGGCCTGCGAATCCGTGGGTAACTCGAGCACGGGCTCCGCATTGCCACGGGTGCCATCCAAGCCTTTCTCGGGAATGGTATTAAAGAAAGCTCCGAAGCGGTAAAAGTCTTTTTGGCTGATGGGATCGTACTTATGATCATGACAGCGGGCGCAGCCCATGGTCATCCCCATGAAAACGGTGGCGGCGGTGTCGATGCGATCCACGACATATTCGTTTTGATACTCCTCGGGAATGGCACCGCCTTCAAAATTAATCATGTGGTTGCGCTGAAATCCGGTGGCGAGTATCTGTTGCTTGGTGGGGTTGGGGAGTAAGACGCCGGCGAGTTGCTCGACGATGAATTTATCAAACGACTGGTTTTGGTTGAAGGAGCCAATTACCCAATCCCGCCATTTCCACATGTCGCGGTGCGAATCGATGTGATATCCGTGGGTGTCGGCGTAGCGGGCGAGGTCGAGCCATTGCATCGCCTGACGTTCGCCGAAACGGGGCGAAGCCAGCAGGCGATCGATCTGCTTCTCGTAAGCCTGCGCAGACTTATCGTTTAGAAAAGCCTGCAACTCTTCGGGTGTGGGCGGCAGGCCGGAGAGGTCATAGGAGAGACGGCGGAGCAGAGTAGCGCGGCTCGCGCGAGGGGCGGGCCTTAGACCCTCTCGGTTGAGGCGATCGACGATGAATTTGTCGATCACGGTAGCGGCGGCGACGTTGGGGACGGCCGCTTTGACGGGCGCGACGTAGGACCAATGTACGTCCCAGGTTGCGCCGCTGGCTACCCATTGTTTTAGCAGGTCAACCTGCGTGGTGGTCAACGCGGGTCCCTCCGGCGGCATGCGCAGCGTGAGCTTTTCCGCCGTCACTCTCTTCAGAAGGCGGCTGCCATCGGCGTCTCCGGCCACAATAAGTCCTTTGCGCGCGAATGCGCCTTCTTTGGTGTCGAGCCGCAGACCGGCCTGGCGAGCCTTCTCGTCCGGACCATGGCAACTAAAACAGCGGTCAGAGAGGATCGGCCGGATGTCGCGGTTGAAGTTGAGCTTCGAGGGAGCGGCAGCCAGGAGCGTCGAGGTCAGCAATAACGCGGCGAGGGGCATCTACGCGTAGTTTATTCCATTACGCGAGGTGGAGCATGGCGGGGGAATGCTTTCGCTGTCCACGGCTGTCCGTGTCACCGAGGTTGGTTCCGGTGTGTCAGCCCGGTGCCGGAAATCTGGGGTTCTGGCATCCGGGATTCTGGCCGACGCCCTATCCAAGGTAAGAGCCGTATGCGGTAGGGCCGCTCGTACGGATCCCCCTCGCACGGATCCGGGCGGGGGACAGTCAGCGATGCCGCGTCCCTACCGCGACTTGAGGACTTTCGTCTGGCACCACGATTCGCTCATGCCCGTGCCAAATTTGTGGACCGCGCTCCGTTTGATGAGTCAGGCCTGCCAAGAAGTCTGGAACCCAAGCGCACGGTTCGCTTAAATGGCTGCCCAGATTCCCGAGCAAGAGCCCAAGACTCCGGCGTCCTCCATTTTCATTCGCAAATAGGCGAAAGCCACGTCCACCGTTTTCCGCGCGCGGAAGTCTCCAAGATCGAAACTAATAGCCTCCGTGATACGCTTCGCCAGCGCCTCCACGCGAGTGTCCAGGCGACCGGAGCCAATGAAGTTCGGATCCGGTCACTAAGTCCGGCGTAAGTGCCAGCGGCGAGCGATCCCCTCGGACTTGTTTCGGTGACGCCGCATACTGCGGCCGGACAGGAGGCAGACAATGATACCGGCAAAGTCATTCTGGGACAACTTCGTGCGCTCACGGATCGCGCGAACGCCAGTGGAATCGATCGTGAACCTTCGGGACCCCGGTTTCTTGCCCCGGAGAATGGCAGCGCCTTCTCGCACACTGGACCGCAGCTCTTCAAACGATTCCCGACTCATTTCCAAACTCTTTTCTACCAATTTGCCTAATTCTGCCGCTTGACTCATGTTCAGGTCGGCTAGCTCATTCTTGGCATACGCGAACAAGAGCAGAATCTGGTCGTGACGTTTCGCCCATTAGTAGATGACGCGCGCACCGCCACGTTTCCGATGAGACCGCGCGGCCACTCGAATTTTCCGAATGCCTCCCCCGCCCCGAATGAGAGAACCGGA
>JAYVUQ010000246.1:0-5231 GCA_043787785.1 Bryobacteraceae bacterium | reverse complement strand
CGGTAACTAAAATGCTGCTTGCGCCCTCGATTGATTCGTTAAACTGAAAGGGAGCCGGGCCACGCGCGCCCATCCGCTTCCCTTCGAGGACAGAAACCGTTGAGCTTAAAAATGAACGATGCACCGACCACCTTTGAACCGAACGAGCGTTGGTCGACGGTGGACGCCAATGAGCTTTACGACGTCAGCCGCTGGGGCAAGGGCTACTTTTCCGTGGGGCAGAACGGCCACTTGTGGGTGCATCCTTCAAAGGAGCCAGGCCGGCAGATCGATCTCAAAAATCTAATCGATACCTTGCGCTTGCGTGGCATTCAGACGCCGATTCTGATTCGCTTTGGCGAAGTGTTGCGTCACCAGATGGGTGAGATCAATGACGCGTTTCAAGTCGCCATTCGTGAAAATGGTTACCAGGGCAGATACTGCTGCATTTATCCCATTAAGGTGAACCAGCAGCGGCACGTGGTGGAGGAGGTGCTCGCCTACGGCAAGCAGTATGGCTTTGGCCTCGAAGCCGGGTCGAAGCCCGAACTGATGGCCGTGCTGGGTATCACCGATGGCTCCACGCCCATTGTCTGCAATGGCTTTAAGGACGACGAGTACATCGAGATGGTGATGCTGGCCAAAAAGATTGGCCGCAACATTACGCCGGTTATCGAAAAGTACACCGAGCTCGACCTGATTTTGAAGTATGCCGAGAAAGTCGGCGTGCGACCCACGATTGGCTTGCGCGTGAAGCTGGCGGCGCGGGGGGCCGGACGTTGGAAGAGTTCGGGCGGCTACCGGTCGAAGTTTGGTCTGACGGTGAGCGAGGCGCTGAAGGTATTGGCCGAACTGAAGGCGCGCGGCATGGAAGATTGCCTGGATTTACTGCACTTCCACTTGGGTAGCCAGATTACCAACATCCGACAGATTAAGGGCGCGGTGACGGAGTTGGCGCGCATTTACGCCGATCTGAAGAAACAGGGCGCGGGCTTGAAGTTTCTCGATGTGGGCGGCGGGCTCGGCATTGACTATGACGGTTCGCAGACGGACTTTGAATCGAGCGTCAACTATACTTTGCAAGAGTATGCCAACGACGTGGTGCATCACATTCAGCACGTGTGCGACGAAGAGAGCGTGCCCCATCCGACGATTGTGACGGAGAGCGGCCGGGCGATCGCGGCCTACCACAGCGTGTTGGTTTTTAACGTGGTGGGCGTATCGGGTTTTGGCGACGAAGAACTCAAAGATGTAAGTGAGGAAGCGGAGCAGCCGCTGATCGACTTGCAGGAAACGCACCGGTCGCTGACGCTCAAGAACTTACTCGAGAGCTTTCACGACGCCCAGCAGGCGCTCGATTCGGCTCTGAACCTCTTTTCGCTCGGTTACATGTCGCTTGAGCAGCGCAGCATGGCGGAAAATTACTACTGGACCATCTGCCGTCGCGTCCTCAACATGGCGCGCACCTTGGATGTGTTTCCCGAGGAACTCGAAGGCCTGGAGAGCTTACTCGCCGATACTTACTTTTGTAACTTCAGCCTATTTCAATCGATGCCCGATAGCTGGGCGATCAAACAGCTCTTCCCGATCATGCCCATTCACCGGCTGAATGAACGGCCACTACGCAAAGGCGTGCTGGGCGACGTTTCCTGCGATTCCGACGGCAAGATCGACCAGTTTATCGACCGGCGCGACGTAAAGAAGACGCTGCCGCTGCATGCTTATGGCGATGGCGAATATTATCTGGGAGCCTTCCTGGTGGGCGCCTATCAAGAGATTTTGGGCGACTTACACAATCTCTTTGGCGACACCAACGCCGTCCACATCAAGTTGAGCGATACGGGCACTTATGAACTGGAGCACTATGTGCCCGGCGATACGGTGCGCGAGGTGCTCGACTACGTGCAGTTTTCTTCCAAAGCCTTGCTGGAGCAGTTCCGGCGCGATGTCGAAGTAGCTTTGCGCGAAGGCCGCATCGGCTATGAGGAAAGCGGCCGGTTGCTGCGCTTCTACGAAGATGGGTTGCAGGGCTATACCTATTTGGAAGACGCCCACGTTAAGTAAGGTCCATGTCGTCCTGGTGACGCCGCGCAACCCGCTGAATATCGGCGCGGTGGCGCGGGCGGTGAGTAACTTCGGCTTCGATAGCCTGCGTTTGGTTAACCCTTACCGCGTCGCGATGGACGAGGCTCGCAGTGCGCCGGGCGCTGGGCCCATTCTCGAGTCGGCTCGCGAGTTCCCCACGGTGCGCGCGGCGATCGCCGACTGCTCATTGGTCGTGGGCACCGCGTCGATGGATTTGCGCGAATCGCGCCTGCCGCTGGACCGTTTAGAGGATGCCGCGCCCTTACTGCGTGGCACGCCAGGAAACGTGGCCTTGCTCTTTGGCTCCGAGAAATATGGCTTGTCGAATGACGACATCAGCTTCTGCCACCGGCTGGTGCGCATTCCGACGCGGCCGGAACATGGGTCGATGAACTTAGGCCAAGCGGTGGCTGTTTGCCTCTACGAGCTGATTCGGGAAGCGGGAACCTATCCCACGGCCATTCGGCGGCAAGCGCCGGCGGAGCAACTGGATCGCTTAGCCGACGGCCTCCATCAGGTGCTCA
The DNA here is from genome assembly GCA_043787785.1 of Bryobacteraceae bacterium. GTDB lineage: Bacteria > Acidobacteriota > Terriglobia > Bryobacterales > Bryobacteraceae > JALHNI01. The sequence continues at coordinate 2,643 of JAYVUQ010000246.1, read as the reverse complement.
CCGTCGCAGAATATGCGCAAATGCCCACCACGTTGCATAAGGTGCGGCGCCTGCTGCGGCGGCTGCATCTATCGCCCAAAGACGCGCAGGCGATGCAGGGAATGGTACGGCAGGTGCTTTGGAAACTCGGAAGCAAGTTATCCTAAAGATACATGACGAAATGCGAACGCACTTACGAGTTGGCCAGCCCGCTCGATGCCGCTTTGCTCGAGCAGGTGTCGGCACTGCATGGCATCCGCGGGATTCAGAAACTGCGCGTAACGCCCAAGCTGGACACGATCACGGTGGGTTGGGATGCGGCGCGGCTATCGATTCCGCAGCTCGAAAGTTTGCTGGCTCAGCGCGGCTTTGCGCTAAAGCCTTTTGTGCGGCCGGAACCGCCCCCGAAGCCCGAGCCAGTTAGCGCATGAAGATCGCCCTGGCCCAGTTCAACCCCACCGTTGGCGCGCTGGCGGCGAACGTCGACCGCATGGTGGCGATGGCGCGCCAGGCTGCGGCGCGAGGCGCGGATATTGTCGCGTTCCCCGAACTTGCCGTCTGCGGCTATCCGCCCCGCGATCTGCTCGAAAAGCCCAGCTTCGTGGCCGGCTGCGCACGCGAAGTGATGCGCCTGGCCGAATTGACGCGAGACTTGCCGCTGGCCATCATCGTGGGCACCGTAGCTCCTAATGTTCGCACCGCCGGCAAGCAACTGGCCAATGCGGCTCAGGTTCTGGCGCAAGGGCACGCCATCTTTGAGCAGCGTAAAATGCTGCTGCCCACTTACGACGTTTTCGACGAGAGCCGCTACTTCGTGCCGGGCGAACAGCAGGCCATCTGGGAGTATCGCGGCCAGAAGATCGCCCTCACCATTTGTGAGGATGCCTGGAACGACAAACAATATTGGGACCGGCCGCTGTACTCGCGCGACCCGGTGGCGGAGCTGGCCGCGGCTGGCGCTTCCGTACTGATTTCCATCAACGGCTCGCCCTATCATCTGGGCAAGCGCGCGCAACGCCGCCAGATGTTTGCTGCCTTGGCCCACCGGCATCAGCTGCCGGTTTACTACGTCAACCAGGCGGGCGGCAACGACCAACTCGTCTTTGATGGTTCCAGCTTTGCGCTGGGCGCCGATGGCGCCGAACTGGCTTCGGCGGCGTCCTTTGCCGAGGACCTCATCCTGCCCGGCGATCATCACGCCAACTTAGCCGACGAAAACGAGGCCGTCTATGACGCTCTCGTGATGGGCACGCGCGACTATATCGGAAAATGCGGCTTCCAGAAAGTGCTGATTGGCCTTTCCGGCGGCATTGACTCGTCGATCACCGCGGCCATCGCCGTGGATGCCGTGGGCGCGGCCAACGTCATCGGCGTTTCGATGCCGGGGCCTTACTCCTCCGATCATTCGCTCACCGACGCGCGTGAAATGGCCCAGAGCCTGGGCATCCGCTACGAGGTGTCGCCCATCACCGAGGTGTGCGCCGTATTCGAGAAAGTGCTGCAACCGCTCTTTGCCGGATACGCGATCGATGTTACTGAGGAGAACCTGCAGTCCCGCTTGCGGGGAGTTACCCTGATGGCGCTTTCGAATAAGTTCGGTGCCATGGTGTTGACGACGGGGAATAAAAGCGAGTTAGCTGTTGGTTACTGCACGCTGTATGGCGATATGTGCGGCGGCTTGGCCGTCATTAGCGACGTGCCCAAGACGCTGGTGTATCGGATCTCACGCGTGGCCAATCGCCGGCATCCGGGCGCGATTCCCGAAAATGTCTTCACTAAGCCGCCTTCGGCCGAGTTACGTCCAGACCAAAAGGACTCGGACTCATTGCCCGAATACGACGTACTCGACGCGATCCTGAAGGGCTATGTGGAGGAGAGCGAAAGCCCGGCCACGATTGCCCAAACTCTGAATCTGCCCTTGCCCCTGGTCCGCGATATTGCCAACAAGGTAGATCGCAACGAATATAAGCGGCAACAGGCTGCCCCTGGTTTGAAAGTAACCACAAAGGCCTTTGGCATTGGCCGGCGGTTCCCCATCGCCCAACGATTTTCAGAATGAGTAAGTTCCTCCGCGCCGTGGCCGAAAGCCTACGCGGCGGCCATCATGACTACACCGCCGGCTCGCTCTCGCAGGCGATCTTACTCTTATCCGTGCCGATGGTGCTGGAGATGGCGATGGAGTCGCTCTTCGTCGTCGTCGACATCTTCTGGGTAGCTCACTTAGGCGAGCGCGCCGTGTCCGCCGTGGGCATCACCGAAGCGATGTTGGCCATTGTTTTTGCCGCGGCCATGGGCCTCAGCGCCGCGGCCACCGCTACCGTGGCGCGGCGCATCGGCGAGAAGAACTCCGAAGCCGCCAGCCATGCGGGGGCGCAATCGATTATTCTCGGCATCATCGCCTCCTTGTGTTTCGCGATCCCCGGCGCGTTCTATGGCCAGGAGTTACTCGCTTGGATGTCCGGCTCGGCGGAACTGGCGCAATATGGCGGCAGCTTCACCACCATCATGCTGGCCGGCACGCCGGGCGTGATCCTGCTGTTTTTGAATAATGCCATTTTTCGCGGCGCGGGCAATGCCACCATCGCGATGCATGCCTTGTGGCTCGCCAATGGCTGCAACATGATCCTGGATCCGCTCTTCATTTTCGGTTGGGGACCGGTGCCG
>JAYVUQ010000245.1:0-4769 GCA_043787785.1 Bryobacteraceae bacterium | reverse complement strand
TTACCAGATTCTCCGGCACGCCGCGCGATGGCCATGGCCAGCATCAAGCTTCGGCTTTGTTGGGGAAAGAGGGTTTTACGGTGGCGGCCGATGCCGCGCGCTTCCCAGAGCAATTAACCCTGGTGCAACCCTGGCAGGCCAAGCGGCTCATGTTCAACCTGTTCAGCTTCCGCCCGCAGGACGAGGCCGAGAACGCCAAGGTGGCGAACAAGGTTGAGGTCGACACGGGGGAGTATGACCCGGTGCTCGGCTTCTCCTACAACGAGATTGCCGGCGCTAGCCGCAGCCAGCACAAGAGCCAAGGCATGGGCTCGCCAGAGCGCAAAGGCTCGAGCAAGAACCACTTGCTCACCATCGCCGGCGACCCCGCCAAGCAGGACCTCTTCGATGGCATCGACACCACCTGGAGCCGCGTGCCCAACGGTGCGCCCATCGGTGATTTGCTGCACCGCGCCGCCGAGAGCTTCCGGCCCGAGAACCCCGCCGCCACCGTGCCCCTGCTGCTCGAAGCGCGCAAGCTGATGGCCGCCAGCCAGGATCCCTGGGCGAAGCGCAAGCTGATCGACCTTGACGACACCATCGGTCTCTGCGCCGGCCTTTACGTTGACCTGCTTTCCGATCGCGAGCAGACCACGCCCGGCTCCACCATCAAGGTGACGGCCAATGCCATCGTCCGCACCAAGCTCGATGTGCAGTGGAAGAGCATCGCCTTCTCGCGCGCTGGCCTCAACCTACCCAAGTTCGCCGGCGGCAAATTGCCTTACAACCAGAACCTCGCGCACGGCGGCGAATGGACCCTGGAACCCACGATTCCCGTCAGCCAGCCCTATTGGCTTACCGCTGCCAAAACCAAGGGCGGCGGCCTGTATACCGTGCCTGACCCGGCCAAGGTCGGCAACCCCGAAAATGACCCGCTGCTTACCGCCAAGTTCACTTTCAGCCTGAATGGCGTCGACTTCACCATTGAGCGGCCCATCCAGTATCGCTTCGTCGATCGCGCCGATGGCGAATTGACGCGCAACCTGATCGTGGTGCCGCCGGTTGCTTTGCGCATCACCGATGCCGTCGTGCTGTTCCCGGATCAGCAGTCGAAGACTGTGACCGTGGAAGTGCGGGCCAATGTCCCCAAAACGGCCGGGAAGGTGAGCTTGTCGCTGCCTGCCGACTTCACCGCCACGCCCGCTTCCGTCGACTTTTCGCTCGGCGCTCGCGGCGAGCAAACCACCGTTGCGTTCACCATTAAGCCTACTGCCGCCGAAGCCCGATTGACTTTGAAAGCGATCGCCACCATCGATGGCGTCGACGCCTCCTCCGGCATGGAGACGATCCAATATCCCCACTTCGCGCCGCAAAGCTTGTTCCCGTCAGCATCGGCAGTGCTCTTGCGCGCCAACCTCCGGTCAACGGCGAAGCGCGTTGGCTACATCATGGGTGCGGGTGACGAAGTACCTGCCGCCATCAGGCAATTGGGGGCGGAAGTCACCATGCTCGGCGAAGGTCAGCTAGCCACCGCCTCTTTCCGTAACTACGACGCGATTGTCCTCGGCATTCGCGCTTACAATGGCCGCGCCGACTTACGGGCCAATCAAACCCGTTTGATGGATTACGTGAAGCAAGGTGGCACCGTCATCGTCCAGTACAACGTTGCCGAGCGCGGCGGCCCGTTTGGCGGCACCCCGCGCGGCGAACTGGCGCGCGTAGGGCCGTATCCGATGACGATCGGTGGCGATCGTGTCACCGTGGAAGAGGCGCCCATCGAGTTTCCTAATCCGAAGGACTCGCTGTTGAACGTGCCCAATAAAATCACCGACGCCGACTTCAATGGCTGGATTCAGGAACGTGGTCTCTACTTTCCCTCTGAGTGGGATCCCCAATATACGAGCCTGTTTGCGAGCCATGACCCCGGGGAGAAGTTATCTAACGGAGTTACTCTGGTGGCGCGTTATGGTCAAGGCACTTACATTTATTCGCCCATGGCCTGGTTTCGGCAGTTACCCGCCGGCGTCCCCGGTGCCTATCGCATCTTTGCCAATTTCCTCAGCGCGCGCCCCGCGGGAGCCAAGTAACTTTGCCGCGAGAGCTTCCAGGTCAGGCGCCGGACGAGCCACCACCGTTCCTCGGAACCTGGAAACGGGTATACCAGGCCATCGCCTGCTATCTGGTCGCCGTCATCGTCCTCTTCTGGCTTTTTAAGCGGAGCTTTACGCCTTGAAGACCCTCGACTGGGTGGTGCTCTTTAGCACGCTCACCGCCATTATCAGTTATGGGCTGTATCGGGCGCGCGGTGAACAAACTACCGCCAATTACTTACTCGCCGGCCGCTCCATGCCCTGGTATGCCATGGCGCTTTCGATCATGGCCACCCAGGCCAGCGCGATCACGTTCATTTCGACCACCGGCCAGGCCTACGTGGACGGGATGCGCTTCGTCCAGTATTACTTTGGGCTGCCGCTCGCGATGATTCTCATCTCGATGACGGCCGTGCCCCTGTTTCACCGCGCCAACGTCTATACGGCTTACGAGTACCTGGAGAAACGTTTTGACGCCCGCGTGCGAGCCTTGGTGAGTTGTGTATTCCTGATTCAACGCGGTCTCGGCGTAGGGATGGCTCTCTATGCCCCCGCCGTCGTTCTTACGGTAATCCTGGGTTGGAGCGAACAGTGGACCATTTTATTGATGGGCTGCGTGGCCATTGTCTATACCGTGCTCGGCGGCATCAAAGCCGTCACCTGGACTGATTTTCAGCAAATGCTGGTGATGACCCTGGGCATGATCATCGCCTTTGCCACCGCGATTTCGCTACTGCCCCCCGGCGTCGGCTTCACTGATGCCCTGCGCGTCGCTGGTGCCGCCGGCAAGGTGAACCCCATCACCGTGAACTTCGATCTTAACGACCGTTATAACCTCTTCAGCGGCCTCATTGGCGGCATGTTTCTGGCTTTGGCTTACTTTGGTTGCGACCAAAGCCAAGTGCAGCGGTATTTGACCGGTAAGTCGATTACGCAGAGCCGTCTGAGCTTACTCTTTAATGCCGTGGCCAAGATCCCGATGCAGTTCTTTATTCTGCTTACGGGCGTGATGGTCTTTGCTTTTTACACCTTTGAATTACCCCCGGTCTTGTTCCACGGGGAAAAGCTGGCCGCGCTTCAAGGCACTCCCGGCTTTGCCCGCATTGAGGCTGACTATAAGCAGAAGTGGCAAGCCCGGCGCGTGGCCGCTGAGCAGATGTTGCAGACCGAAACACCAGAGACGGTCGCGCGCTATCAAGCCGCCCATCGTGAGGCGGAGTCTGTTCGTCGCGAAGCGCTTACGGTAGCCAAGGCCACCGACACTAATTACATTTTCTTATCGTTTGTCACTCGTTACTTGCCCGCGGGCGTGGTCGGGTTGGTGATGGCCGTCATCTTTGGCGCCGCTATGTCGGTCATTGCCGGCGAAATCAACTCTCTGGCCACCGTCAGTGTCATCGACCTATATCAGCGATTCTTCCGCCCCACCGCCACCGACGCGCATATGATGTGGGCTTCCCGGTTTCTGACCCTTTTCTGGGGACTCTATGCCGTCGGCACCGCTCAACTCGGCAAGACCTTCAACTTATCGCTCATCGAAGCGGTGAACTTACTCGGTTCGCTGTTCTATGGCGGCTTGTTGGGTGTATTTGTACTGGCTTTCTATGTGAAACACGTCACCGCTGGTCCGGCGTTCTGGGGCGTCATCTGCGGTGAGATTGCCATTTTCGCCGCTGCCCGCTATACGAACATTGCCTTTCTATGGTGGAACGTGATTGGCTGTGTGGTGGTGATTGCGAGCGCCATCGTCTTGCAGGCCTTCAAACGTCAACCATCGGTGGCTACGTAGGGCTCGCTCAAGGCGCCCACGGTGGTTCTTCCTACTCGCTTGGCCGCTCGCAGTAACCGCAGGAATATTTGCGCGGTAATAAACGCGTCGCCGCCGGCGGTGTGCCGGTCATGCGGCTCAATCCCGAACATATCGCACAGGCCGTCCAGCGAAAAGCCTTGTGCCATCTCCCGCCCGCCAAAGGCGCCATCGCGTTCGAGGTGGAACGCAAGGTCCATCGTGTCCAGCGAACTATTGCGGATCCGCTCGCCCCAATGGCGCTCCATCGCGCAACTCAGCGCCTCGATATCGTGGCCGATATGGTGCCCGACGATGACGCCGTCGCCCAGATAATCGAGAAAAAGTTCGACGCCCTCCCGCTCTCCCAATCCGGCGCTAGCTTCATCGCGCGTAATGCCATGCACGGTGATGGAAGCATTGTTGTAGGCCACTTGCAGCAGCACCTCGAAGGAATCTTCCAGGCGGATCTCGCCCGCTGCCACCGCTACGGCTCCGATCGAGATCAGCTTATCGCGGCGCGGATCGAGGCCGGTGGTTTCGCTATCGAGGACCACGAAGCGGACGGCGTCGGCCGGTGTGGAATTGTCCCACGTGGACTCGAATGAACCCAGGTACTTGTCCATCATCATGCCGCCCCAACGAAGGTGTCGCGCGTTAGCTCCAGCAGGCGCTGGATGGAACTGAAGGCTGTTTTCAGCAATCGCGAATCGTAGCGGCCGAGCCGCGTAGGGTCGATTCGTGGCCCGTCCGCGAGGGTCTGGTGATAGAGCGCGATGCGATAGGCTTCGGCCGCTTCGGCAAAGATGCGAGCCTGGGCGGGGAAGTCGCTGACCGCTGCCGCCAAACGGTCCAGCGTGTTGGTGAGCGTCAATCGTCCACGGCCGAGCGCGAACACTCGCGCCGCGTCGGCA
>JAYVUQ010000244.1:0-2575 GCA_043787785.1 Bryobacteraceae bacterium | reverse complement strand
TGTGGTTTCGGAATACCTGGAGTTGGAATCCGAAGGTCACCCAACCGCCCGCGCAGCGGCCCACCGTCATGCGGTCCGGCACCGACACCCTGGATGCCTTTGACGATTCGATGGGCCGCTATCGACTATGGCTAGAAGGCGCGCCCGAACAATTATTCACTGAGAACGAAACCAACACCGAGCGCTTCGGTGGCATTCCCAGTGGAAATCGTAAGTACAAGGACGCTTTTCACCGGCGCATCATCGGCGGCGATAAGGCGGCGGTAAATATTGGTCAGTTGGGCACTAAAGCCGCGGGTTGGTATCAATTCGATTTGGCACCGGGAGAAGAACGCACCATCCGGATGCGCCTCTATCAGCCGCCGTGCGCCATGTCGATTGCTTTTGACGAGATCTTCGCAAATCGTGAGCGGGAGGCCAATGACTTCTATGCGCCGCAGCACTCCGCTAGCCTCAGCCCAGAAGCCTGCCAAGTACAAAGGCAAGCCTTCGCAGGCCTATTGTGGTCGAAGCAGTTTTATCATTATGCCGTCGAGAACTGGCTCAAAGGCGACCCCGGCCAACCCACCCCGCCCGCCAGCCGGCTCACCGGCCGGAATAGCGATTGGAAGCACCTCTACAACGCCGACATTCTCTCGATGCCCGATACCTGGGAATATCCTTGGTTCGCCGCTTGGGATTCTGCGTTCCACATGATTCCGTTCGCGACCATCGACCCGGACTTTGCCAAGAATCAGCTCGGGTTATTCCTCCGCGAGTGGTACTTACACCCCAACGGCCAGATGCCCGCCTATGAATGGGCGCTCGGCGACGTAAACCCGCCCGTCCATGCCTGGGCGTGTTGGCGCGTTTATAAGATCGATCAGAAAGTCACCGGCCAGCCCGACACGCCGTTCCTCGAGCGCGTCTTCCACAAGTTACTCATGAACTTCACGTGGTGGGTAAACCGGAAGGATTCGGCGGGAAACAATATCTTCGAGGGCGGCTTTCTCGGGCTCGACAACATTGGAGTTTTCGACCGGTCGAAGCCCTTGCCCACCGGCGGTTATCTCGAACAATCCGATGGCACCAGTTGGATGGCCATGTATTGCCTGAACATGCTGCGCATTGCGCTCGAATTAGCCTGCTTCAATCCCGTCTACGAAGACATTGCGAGTAAGTTCTTCGAGCACTTCCTCTACATCGCGCACGCCATGAACCGCGGGGGCGAGGATGGGTTATGGGACGAAGAGGACGGCTTCTATTATGACCGCCTGCGCGTGGGCGACCGGAGTATGCCCGTCAAGATCCGCTCCATGGTGGGCTTGATTCCGCTCTTCGCCGTCGAATCTCTGGACTCGGGCATTCTGGATCAACTACCCGGCTTCCGCCGCCGGATGGAGTGGTTTATCGAAAACCGGCCGGACCTGGCGGGTAACCTGGCTTCGCTCACCCGCGAAGGCGTGGGCGAACGCCGCCTGCTTTCCTTAGTCGGCCGCGAGCGATTGCGCCGTCTGATGCAGAAGATGCTCGATTCGGAGGAGTTCCTATCTCCTTACGGCATCCGCTCGCTCTCGAAGTATCACGAGAAGCAGCCCTACGAGTTACCCGTGAACGGCGACGTCCACCGGGTAAATTACGAGCCGGCCGAGTCAATGAGCGGCATGTTCGGAGGTAACTCGAATTGGCGCGGCCCGATCTGGTTTCCTGTAAACTACTTACTCATTGAATCGCTGCAAAAATTCCAGCATTATCACGGCGACGCGATCCAAGTGGAATTCCCCACCGGCAGTGGCCGGCAGATGAACCTGGGAGAGGTGGCAGCAGAACTCTCGCACCGGCTAGCGGCATTATTTCTACCCGATAACCAGGGCCGCCGCCCATCCTATGGAGCGGTGGAGAAATTGCAAACCGACCCGCACTTCCGCGACTATCCGCTTTTCTTCGAATACTTCCACGGCGACAACGGCGCAGGCCTGGGCGCGAGTCATCAAACGGGCTGGACGGCTCTAGTGGCGAAGTTACTGCAGCAGAGCGGCGAGTAGTAGGACAAATATATGGCAGCGCGGCACGCTCCCTGGATTTCCCCGGACGAGTTTCTGGATGCGGAAGAACTTTCCGCCACCAAGCACTCGTATCACAATGGTATCGTCACGGCGATGGCCGGTGGCTTCTTTCAACATGGCCGACTAGCCGGAAACCTGTTAGGTTCATTATTCGCCGCGCTCAGGGGCGCAATTGCGCGGTCGTCGGCAGCGACGTAAGGTCTCACGCCGGAGACTCCTTCGTCTATCCCGATCTGATGGTGATCTGCGGCCCAGTGAGCAAAATGCCCGCCCGGCCCAGCGGGATCACCAATCCCGTGCTGATCGCCGAAGTGCTCTCCCCCGGTACCGAAGCCTACGACCGTGGCGAGAAAGCGCGCCTCTACCGCGCCAGCCCCACAGTGACCGAAGGCGTCTGCGAGTTCTCAAGCCTCGATTGCCGCATCCCCCTCTCCGACTTGTACGAAGGCGTGCTGGACGCCTGACGTTCTTGGCATACTGGATCGATGAAACGCCGTACAATTCTTCCGCTCGCCGCCCTACCTCTGCTG
>JAYVUQ010000243.1:0-5679 GCA_043787785.1 Bryobacteraceae bacterium | reverse complement strand
TGGCTTTGGGCGGCGGCGATCGCCGCTTCGTCACGCCGCAATTTCTGGCGCTCCCCGCCGATGGCCGCCTCCCGCTTCTTCAGTTCCGCCTGCTGCGCGGCGGTGGGCGCGGCCACATAGGGCGGGGAATTGCCGTACTTCATGGCCCGGCCATTTTCGGGCACATTGTTGAAGTAAGCGAAGAATTGATAGAACTCTTTCTGGGTGAGGGGGTCGTACTTGTGATTATGGCAACGCGCGCATCCGAGCGTGAGGCCGAGGAAAACGGTGCTGGTGGTTTCGACGCGGTCCACCACATATTCGACGGCGTACTCTTCGGGCACGATGCCGTCTTCGGTATTGCCGCGATGATTGCGGTTGAAGCCGGTGGCGATTTGTTGGTTCAGCGTGGGATTGGCTAGCAGGTCGCCGGCAATTTGTTCCAACGCGAACTGGTCGAAGCGCTGGTTGCGGTTGAACGCTTCGATCACCCAGTCGCGCCAACGCCACATTTGTCGCTCGCCATCGAACTGGTAGCCATTGGTATCGGCATAGCGGGCGGCGTCGAGCCAACGGGCGGCCATGCGTTCGCCATAGCGGGGCGAGGCGAGCAGCCGCTGGAGGGCATGTTCGTACGCTTGGCCAGAGCGATCCCGGAGGAAGACATCGATCTCGCTTGGCGTGGGAGGCAGGCCCGTTAAATCGAAGGTGGCGCGCCGCAGCAATGTTTCATCCGTGGCTGCCGGCGCGGGCGCCAGCTTGGCTTTGTCGAGGCGGGCGAGGATGAACTGGTCGATCGGGTTGCGGACCCACTTCGACCTGGTGGCCGGCGGCACCTGCGCCTTCGGAGCGATGAACGCCCAGTGGGCTTGCCATTCGGCGCCCTCGGCGATCCACTGCCGCAGCGTGGCCACCTCCGCATCGGTAACGGTGTGGCCCGTGATGGCGGGCGGCATCCGGCGGGCGGGTTGCGGGGCGCGCACGCGGCGAATCACTTCGCTTTCGTCGGGTTTACCCGCGTTGATGGACAAGCGGCCCCGCCGGTCCGCCTTGGCTTCCGTCTCAATGTCGAGGCGCAAAGCGATGCCCTTGTTCTTGGCGTCCGGCCCATGGCAGGCGAAGCATTTGTCAGAGAGGATGGGGCGTACGTCGCGATTGAATTCGACCTTTTGGGCCAAGCCGGAGGTTGCAAGCAGCAGCGCCAGAATCGTTCTCATCACCCTCTATTCCTATCGCAATTCGAGACCCGGCGGAAAAATGTCGACGATTGTGACGAAAACATGAATTATAGAAAATGTTTGCTCTTTGACAAAAACGCTGTAAGATGTAAGACGAGAAAGAGATCCTCCTATGCGCCGTCGATTGTCCTCCCCCTATCGTCTCGCGGCTGTACTCACGCGGGCTTTGTGCTTTGTTTCCCTGCTCGCTTTGGCAGCCTTCGCCCAAGACACATTGAGCAATCAATCGGTCATCAAGATGGTGAATGCCGGCTTGAGTGAAGACTTGGTCTTGAACGTGATCAAGCAGCAAAATAGCAGTTTTACCGTGGGATCCTCCGAATTGGTGGAACTGAAGACTGGTGGGGTGAGCGAACGCATCATCACCGCGATGATTACGAAGACCCTGGGTCCGCCGCCCGCTGCTAAGCCTGACCCGGCCAAGCCTAAGGCTGCGCCGACGGAGAGTGGCATTTATTACAAACGCGGCGATGCCTGGGTAGAAGTGCTTTCCGAAGAGATCGCCTGGAGCACCTCGGGCATGGTGAACAGCATGCGCAATGTGGCCAGTGTGGGCATGCTGAAGCGAGACGTCAGTGGCACCATCGCTCAGCAATCCAGCCGGTCGATGATCACTTCGCCGTTCGACCTGCTGATCGTCCCGAATAGCGGCGTCGATATTCACAGCTTTCTGCTGGTGCCGCTGAAGCGTGCAAAAGGGCGTCGCGAAATCGAGGTAGGCCCGGCCAAGAAGGGCGAAGCGAACAAGCATGCGATTCCTTTCGGGGTCGAGAAGGTGGGCGGGAATCAGTACAAGCTCTACTTCCCCTCACCGCTCGGTCCTGGCGAGTATGGAATCCTGCCGCTAAGCCAGATTGCCACGGAGAATGGCGCTCACGCCGCACCGAGTGGTCGGGTATTTACGTTCCGGGTTCTGCTTTAGTCCCGGGGTCTGTTCTATTAGAAGGTGATGCCTCGCCGCTATCTGTTTGCCTTTGCCGCGCTTTTGCTAGCCGCCCAGACGTCGGTTGATCCCACCACTAGGTTGTGGCAACACCGTAACCTGGGCAAGGCTTTCTACGAAAACCCCACTACCCAAAGCGAATGCGTGGGCGAATTTAAGAAAGCCCTCGACCTGGAGCCCAGTTCCCTCCGCGAAAAGCTGAACTATGGTTTGGCTTTGCTGCGCGCGGCCAATAATCCCGATGGCTTGAAGTTGCTCGAAGAAGTGCAGCGGCTCGACCCGAAGCTGCCCCACACCTGGTTCAACCTGGGCATTCATTGGAAGAAGCAGGGCGACGCCGAACGGGCTATCCCGCAGTTTCAGCAGATGGTAAGGCTGGTCCCCGCTGAGCCCAAAGGCTGGTACAATCTGGGCGCCTCGCTCAAGCTGGGCGGTCGCAACGACGAGGCTTTGCTGGCCTTTGAGCGCGCCGCACAGCTCGATGGCAGTTTGGCCGCGGCCCGTTTTCAGCTCTATAACGGCTATCGCGCGGCGGGCCGCATGCCGGACGCGCAGGCGCAGTTGAAAGAATTCCAACGCTTGAAGAAGCTCTCCGAGGGCGCAGCCATTGGAGAGGATGTCGACTGGTGCGACTATGCCGAGATCTACGATCCGCAACCGGTAGTGACGGACACTGCGGCCACGCCCGTCTATCGCGATCAACTCCTGCCGGGTGCCGCCACCGCGGTGATGGCGGTGCTCGACTCGCGCGGCATCGGCCGGGCTGACCTGCTGGTGGCCACCGGCACCGCCCTGCGCCTGCATCGCTTCGGACTGCCCACCCTAGAAATTGCCGCGGCCACCGATGTGCGCGCGCTCGCACCGGCGGATTATAACAATGACGGCTTGCCCGATGTGCTGGCACTGACCGGCGCGGGTCCCAAGCTATGGAGGAACACGCGCGCCGGCTTTGTGCCCGCCCCGGTCAAGTGGCCCGCGGGCAACTTCCGTGCCGCCGTCTGGCTCGACTACGACCATGACTACGACCTCGATCTCTTTCTGCTCGGCGACCAGCAAATACTGCTTCGCAACGAAGGCTCCGCCGGTTTTGCCCCGCATGCCTTCCCGTTTGAAGCGGCCGCTGTGCGCTCGGCCGAATTCCTACGTTTGCGGCCCGATAGCCGCGCCTTTGACCTGCTTACGGTCACCAATTCCGGGGACACAGTCGTTTATGAGGATCAATTGGGCGGAGCCTACAAGGCCGTGCGCCATCCCGAACTCAGCGCAACGCCCCCGCGCCTGTCGGCCGACTTCAATCAGGATGGCAAGCTGGACACGGCCGACTTCTTGGACGGCAAAGCGCGGCTGCGGCTGAATACGGTCGCCTCGAATTGGATCCGTGTGCAACTCGAAGGCGTGCGCAACCCGAAGCTCGCCCCCGATGCCTGGGTGGAGGTGAAGGCGGGCACCCTCTACCGCCGCGCCCGCTATTCCGGCGTGCCGCTGCTCTTCAGTTTGGGCACGGCCATGGAGGCCGAGACTGTCCGCATCACCTGGCCAAACGGGCTGATTCAGAATGAGACGCGCCAGAAAGCCAATGCCAGCTATCGCTACAAGGAAGCCCAACGGCTCTCCGGCTCCTGCCCCATCATCTGGATTTGGAACGGGGAAGGCTTTGAGTATGTCACCGACGTGCTCGGCGTGGCCCCGCTGGGTGCCGCGGCGGGCGATGGCACTTACTTCGCGTCCGACCACGATGAGCATGTGCAGTTGCCGGCCTCCCTGCGGGCGCGCGATGGCCACTTCGAGGTCCGCTTGACTGAGGAGTTAAGCGAAGCGGCTTACATCGATCAGATCTCGCTGCTGGCCGTCGACCATGCCTTGGACGAGGACCTTTACACCAGCGAGAAATGGAAAGCGCCGCCCTTTGAGGACTTGAAGCTTTACGGTGTGCGGCAGTATCTGCCGCTCCACAAGGCGCTCGATCAGAATGGCGCCGACGTCACGCCGCGGCTGGCGGCGCGCGATCTCACTTATCCCGATGGCTTCCGGCGATCCATGTCCGGCATTGCCGAACGCCACACGCTGTCGCTCGATTTTTCTGGCGCTCCGCAAGACTCGCTGCTCATCCTCCACGGCTGGGTGGACTGGGCCGATGGCTCCACTTTTCTGCAAGCGGCGCAAGAAGGCCAAGGCGGCTTGGTCGCTCCCCAGCTCCAAGTGAAAGACGCCCAAGGGCACTGGGTGACGGTGCTCGAAGATATGGGTATGCCCGCCGGTAAGCCCAAGACGATTGCGGTGGAGATGCGTAATTTATGGCGCAGTGCGTCGCGCGAACTGCGCATTCTCACGAACCTGTGTGTCTACTGGGATCAGATCCGCCTGGGCACCGTTTACCGGGTCTTAACCGCTCAACCTCAGGCTTTGCCCTTACGCGAAGCTACGCTCCAGTTCCGCGGCTTTTCGCCCTCGTTCATTCACCCCACGCGCAAGCAGCCCGAGCGCTTCACCTACGCCAATGCCACGCCAACGTCGCTGTGGAACCCCACTCCGGGCCTTTACACGCGCTATGGAGCCATAACGGGGCTGCTGAGCGAGGCGGACGACCGGATGACGGTGATGGGCTCCGGTGACGAGATCCGCCTACGCTTTGCTGCGCCTGCATCCAATGGCCATCGCAGCTACTTGCTGAAGGTGGATGGCTGGGCCAAGGACCGTGACGCCAATACCTCGAACGGGCAGACCGTCCAGCCACTACCGTTTCACCGCATGACGGGCTATCCGCTTAGCCCAGGAGAGCAGCACCCTCACCCGGCTTATGAACGCGAATACAACACGCGCCCGGCGTTGCGGTTATTACGGCCGCTCGCGAGGGAAACGCGCCCAGCGCTACATCGCCCCGTCGCCGTCGATGCTGCGCCATAGATACCAGCTGGCCACTGTGGCGTAGGGCCGCCAGGGTTGGGCGATTTTTTCGAGCTTCTCCGGCGTCGGCGCTTCCTTCAACCCGTAGGCGCGGTGCACCGCATTGCGGATGCCCAGGTCTCCCGTCGGCAAGACGTCCAGGCGGCGCAAGGCGAACATCAGGAACATTTGCGCGGTCCAAACGCCTACGCCTTTCACTTGCGTCAGGTGCGCGATGACGGCAGCGTCGTCCAGATGAGCCAGATCCTGAAACCGCACCACCCCGGAGCACGTCTTTTCAGCAAGGTCCAGAATGTATTTGGACTTCTGGCCAGAGAGGCCCAGCGGCCTTAGCTCTTCGGGAGTCTTTGTGGCGAGGTGCTCGGGCGTAATTTCATCCACCGCCGCCACGAGACGGCCATAGATGGTGCCGGCGGCCTTGCCGCTCAGCTGCTGATAGACGATGGAGCGCACCAGCGCTTCAAAGGTCGGCTCATGGTAGTGGATGCGGTAGGGACCAGCATGATCGATGATGGCGGCCAGAATGGGATCAGAGGAACGAAGATGATTCAGCGCTTTACGCATCGGTTGTGCGACCCTCAAAGCAGTATGACACGTCGCCAAATGTTGGCTGCC
>JAYVUQ010000242.1:0-5779 GCA_043787785.1 Bryobacteraceae bacterium | reverse complement strand
GCGCCGATTGTGCCGCCCCCGCCTTTGAGTACCGCTACGGCGAACTAATTTTGAGCATCATCAGCCGCGCCGTTTTTCGCGAAGTTGCCACCAGCGCCTTGTTGGGCACGGTGCTCTTTACGTTTATTCTGTTCTTGCGCAGTTTGGGGAAGCTGGCCGAACAACTGGTGCGCGGCTCGGCTACGCCCGAGACGGTGGCCTACCTGTCGGGCCTGGTCTTTATTCCCACGCTTACCTTTGCGGTGCCCGTTGGCGTGCTGGTGGGTATCTTAATTGGGCTCAGCCGGCAGGCGAGTGACAACGAAATTACGGCTCTGCGCGCTTCGGGTGTCCCAGCGCGCCGCTTGATGTGGCCGGTGATGGGTTTCGCTTGTATGGGCTTCTTGATGGCGGCAGCGGCGAGCCTGTGGCTCACGCCTTGGTCCATTCGCGAAACCGGCCGCATCGTCAACGAACTTGCCGCCGTCCAACTGACGGCCGAAATTCAGGAACGCGTTTTCGATGAGCAGTTCCCCAATATGATCCTCTATGTGGGCGGGGTTGACCCGGGCCCCGTCGTCCGCTGGCGCAATGTGTTCATGGCCGATACGACGCCGGCGGAGCAACGCTCCGGCAGCATTCGCCAGCAAGCTGCCGGGCCCCGCGTCACCTTTGCCGAAGAGGCCATCGCCGTGGCTGACCCGAAGAGTAATCGCATCCAGCTTTCGCTTCGCAATGCCCGCTCCCATGAGCTGGGTAAAGATCCGAGCGACGATATCAACTCGGCCTTCCCCTCCGGCGATCAGGCTCTTGAAGCCAAAAAGCCTACGGAACGCGTGGTCCGGCCGTATCCGGAAATGGACTCGTTGCCCCTCGCGCGCCTCGCCTACGCCAAGGGCCCGCGCAACGCTGATGCCCTGATCGAACTGCACCAGCGGTTGGCGTTGCCGCTCGCCTGCTTCCTACTGGCCATGGTCGGGCTGCCGCTGGGCATCTCGCAACGCAAGGCGGGCAAAAGCGTTTCTTTCGTGCTCACCGTGCTGCTCGCTTTCCTCTACTATATGGGCTTCATCAGCCTGGTGAGCCTGGCGCGCCAAGGCACCTTGCCGGTGGAACTGGCCGTCTGGCTGCCTAACGCGATCTTCGGCCTCGCCGGCCTCGTATTAATCGTCCGCCTTGAGCGCCCCGGCGACTTTGACCTCATCGCGCTCATCTCCAACCGCCTCCGCGAAGTCTTTTCTTCGCTTGCCCAGCGCTTTGAAAGCCGCGCTGAACGCGGTGGCCGCCGCTGGGCCATCCTGCCGCAGATCATCGATACCTACGTCCTCAATACCTTCCTCTTCTACTTCGGCCTGCTGTTACTTACTTGCGTCTTACTTACCGAAGTCTTCACGTTCTTTGAGTTACTCGGCGATATTGTCAAAAATCACATTGCGATGACCCGCGTGTTGACTTACTTGTATTTTCTCATCCCGAAGTTCATTTACGATTTTACTCCGGTGAGCGTGCTGGTGGCGGTGCTGGTGACCTTCGGCGTGTTAAGTAAGAATAACGAAGTTACCGCCTTCAAGGCTTGCGGAGTGAGCCTCTACCGGCTGGTGGCACCGGTGATTGTGGCGAGCGGCGTCCTGAGTGGCGCGCTCTTCGCCTTTGACTATTACTACGTCCCCGACGCCAACCGCAAACAGGACGCCATTCGCAATGAAATTAAGGGGAATGCCCCGCAGAGCTTCCTGCGGCCGGATCGCAAGTACATCTATGGTCAAGGCTCGCGCATTTACTACTACCGCTATTTCGAGCCCGCCGATAGTGTGATGCTGGACGTCAACGTCTACGAGATTGACCCGAAGCGATTTCACCTCGAACACGTCATTACCGCTGAACGCGCCCGTTGGGAGCCGTCGATCAAGACCTGGGTTTTTCAGAACGGCTACCGCCGCACCTTCGATGGTGTGCGCGTCAAGAAGTTCGACGACTTCCGTGGCGAGGTCGCCAGCTTTGCCCATCTCACCGAACCGCCCAGTTACTTTCTCAAGGAAGTAAAGCTCTCGAGCCAGATGAATTTTCACGAGCTGCAGAAATACATGGGCGAGTTACAACAGAGCGGCTTCGATACTACGCGGCTACAGGTGCAATATCACAGTAAGTTCTCCGTGCCGCTCTTTGCGCTCATCATGTCGCTGATCGCCGCCCCCTTCGGCTTCCTGGCCGGCAACCGAGGCGCGATGACCGGCATCGGCGTTAGCCTTGGCATCGGGATCGCCTACCTCACCATCAACAAGCTCTTCGAACAGGTGGGTAACTTGAACCAACTGCCCGCCCAAATCGCCGCCTGGAGCCCGGACGTCATCTTCTCTCTGGCCGGCCTCTATCTAATCGCCCGCATGCGCACCTGATACCGGATTGAGAGATGTCCCCTCGCGCACAAATCCTTCAATGGGCCGGGCAGGGGCACCTCCCAGATCCAGAAGCCGCGCTCGTCGTGGCCCAGGTGACGCCTGGCCCGGAACGTTGGCGCACGTTCCTCTCCCGCCTCATGCTCGCCGCTGGCACCTTGCTCTTCGGCGCTGGAGTGATCTTCTTTTTCGCTTACAACTGGAACGGCCTTTTGCCCCTGGCGCTTCTGCCGCGCTGCTCATCATTCTGATTGGCTTCGGCCGCGCCGCGCACGTCCTCAACGGACTCGGCATCGCCGCCGCACTCGGCTACCTCGGCCACTACTACTATGCCCTCTCCTTCACGCTGCTGAACAAATCCATCGTGCTGATGGCCTACCGGACTCGTCCTCCTGGCCCTGCGCTGGTTCCTCTTCCCGGAGAGCCGCATGACCAAACCCCTCCTCCTCGCCGGGCTCGCGCTCGTCCTCGCCTCATCGAACTGGGCCATCTTCAGCCGCGAGCACCACGCCCGCTACTGGTACCGGCATTGGCACCGGCACCGCTGGCTTCCTCATCGTCGTCCTCGACGAGCGCCGCGTCGCCACGGCCATTGGCTGGAACACGGAGCCCGCCGCCAGCGAGCTCCGCCTGAAATACCGCACACTGCATGGCCGCACCACCATTGGCAGCGATGCATTTTTCTTTGGAAGAAGGCAGTGCGCATCTGTATCAGCGGGCCCGTTTTGGCGAATTTCGCGTCGATTCGAACGGCAACGCCCTGCTCACCGGCCTCCGCGATGGCAACCTTCAACGCCTCGGCCCCCAGTAGGCCAGGATTTCTCAGGCGCACGTGGATATACTGGGGCGCATGATGCGTCTGTCCTTGAGTCTGCTGTTGATCTTGCCCGCGTTTGGCGCCGAGCCGGGCCGGCCTAAGTTGATCGACGCGCATGTCCACCATAATGGCGACCCTGCTTTTCTGGCCAAGTTCACGGCTAAGCTGGAAGCGGTGGATGGGCAGGCGTTGCTGATTACGGAGGCCAAGGACGTGGCGAGCGTAACATCTTTTATGGCGGCGCATCCGGGGCGGCTGTTTGGGATGGGGCAGATGTCGCTGGATCATCCGAATGCGCTCAAGCAGGTGGATGATTTTCACAACGCGGGCTTTCGGGGTCTGGGCGAACTGACGGGGCCCGAGGCCGCTTATGACGATCGCCGCTATTGGCCGATTTATGAGCGAGCGGAAAAGTACGGCATGATCTTGCTGTTCCATACGGGGATTGTGAACCGGCGGAATTTTGCGGAGCCGATGAATGTGAGTTCAGACCGGATGCGGGTAATGACGCTCGATTTAATTGCGCGGCGGTTTCCGAAGTTGACAATCATTGCGGCGCACTTAGGGAATCCGGACTATGCGTGGGCGGCGGAATTGGGCCGGTGGAATCCGAATTTGTTGTTTGATGTGTCGGGGTCGACCTTGTATAAGAAACAGGCCGATTTGACCTTTTTCCAGTCTATTTTCTGGTGGGATCATGTGGTGAGTCCGCATACGCCGAAGACGGAGGTGAGTGCGTTTGAGAAATTAGTATTTGGATCGGATGTGTTTGGGGGGGAGTTAGCGGAGTTTGACCGGGAACTGGATTTGTATCGTAAGTTACTGGCGGCTTGTGGCGTGTCGGTGGCGGCGCAGGAGAATATCTTTAGCGGGACGTTGCACCGGGTGTTGGCACGGCAACAGTAGTTTGGTGATTTTGCTATGATCGACGGGAAACGAGGATGCCATGAAGCTGATTGTTGTATTCGCCGCCATCGTGATCGCCGCCCTGCCGGGGATGGCGCAACGTTATAAACTTGCCGAGGTCAACGCGGCTACCGCGGAAGGCAAGGAACTGCAATCGATCGGCGCGGAGACGGACGCGGCGCGAAAGGCCGCGTTGCTGGAGGAATTCAGTACCCGCCACGCCAAGCACGAAGCCATCGGCTGGGTGTTGACGCAACTGCAACAGGCGTATTTCAAGGCGGGCAATTTAGAGAAGACGCTGGCGACCGGGGACAAGTTGATTGCGCTGGATGGAGGCGATTGGGAGGCCGGGCTGGTGAACCTGCAGGCGGCGGTAGGGAAGAAGGACTCCGACGCGGTGCTCAAGTTCGGGCCTATGACGATGGAGGGAGCGCGTAAGGCGGCGCAGGAGCCGAAGAAGGCGGGTGAGAGCGAGGAGCAGTTTCAATATATGGCGACGCTGGCCAAGGATGGGGTGGTGTATGCGGAGTATGCGTATTCGGCGGCGGCCTTGGCGGAGCCGAATGCGGCAAAGTCAATCCAGTTGATTGAGGCGCTGGAGAAGCAGAATCCGCAGAGCCAGTATTTTGCTTCGACGGTGCCGAAGTACGTTTGGGCCGGGCGGCAGGGTAACCTGATGCCGAACCTGGCGGCGTTTGGAGAGCGGGCATGGGCGCGGGGAGCTTTTTACGAAGACCTGTTGCTGACGATGGCGGATTATCACATGCAGCAGGTGAAGGATCCGGACAAGGCGGTGCGTTATGCGGAGAAGGCGGCGGAGGTGTTGACGACAAAGGCGAAGCCCGAGGGGATCTCCGCTGGGGATTGGGAGAAGAAGAAGGGCGCGTCGTTGGGGCTGGCCTATTGGATGGCAGGGACGACGCTAGCGGGGCAGAACAAGCCGGCACAGGCGGACAAGAACCTGCGGGCGGCGCTACCGCATATCAAGGACAACGCGCAATTGAACGGCACGGCGTTGTTTTATTTGGGGCTGATGAATTATCAGATGGGGAAGGGGAAGAATCCGGCGCAGATGGCGGAGGCGGTGGGGTTCATGCAGCAGTCGGCGGGAATTGCGGGTCCGTTTCAGGCGAAGGCGTCGACGAATTTGGCGGTGATGAAGCGCGAGGCGCCGACGGCGGTGCCGAAGAAGAAGTAAGGGTTGGGAGTTTGCTGAACGCGGATTAATGTCTGCGCCAATGACGTGCTAAGGGTTGCCTCAGGGATGGGGGTCAGGTAGACTTACGGGCGAAAGTAGGGTCAAGATATGAAGAAATTGTGGATGCTGACGGTAGTGGGAGCGGCGTGCTTGATGGCGCAGGATGCGCTGAGCACCGAAGCGAAGGCGGCTTGGAACCGGACGAAGATGAACCTGATCGGCGCGGCCGAGAAGATGGATGAGGCGAATTACGATTTTAAGCCGTCGGCGGAGAGCCAGAGCTTTAAGGTGCTGGTGGCGCATACGGCGGATTCGGCGATGGGGACTTGTTCGGTTTACAATGGCGAGCGCAAGCAACTGGGCGCGGCTTCAAAGGCGACGAAGGCGGAGTTAATGGAGGCGCTGAAGGCCGGGCTGGCCGAGTGCGATACGGCTTATAACTCGCTGACCGACGCCAAGGCGACAGAGATGATTGAAGGCCGG
>JAYVUQ010000241.1:0-2088 GCA_043787785.1 Bryobacteraceae bacterium | reverse complement strand
TTACTTTACGCTGCTGAGCGGGTGCCGGAAATATCCGATCGCCTAGTGGAGATTGATCGCGCCATGCGTTGGGGTTATGCCAACAAGCTGGGTCCTTTTGAGCTTTGGGATGCTTTAGGATTTGAAGCCACCGCGCGTCGTCTCGAACGGGAAGGCCGCCGGTTGCCGGAGAACGTCGTACGCATGCTGGAAGCCGGAGCTAAGAGTTTCTATCGGGACGCCGACGTGAATCAACGCCCGCGCAACGAGTATTTCGACTTCAGCGCTAATAACTACTCCCCCCTGGAGCCGCCGCCAGGCACGATATCGCTTGCCCATACAAAACGAGCGCGCGGCGTGGTGAAACGCAATGCCGGCGCGTCGTTGATTGACTTAGGCGACGGTGTACTTTGCATTGAGTTCCATTCCAAGATGAACGCGATTGCCGAAGACGCGCTCTCGATGATCTACGCCGGTCTCGACGAAACCAAGCGCAACTTCGCCGCCACGGTGATCGCCAACGAGGGCGACCACTTTTCCGTCGGTGCCAACCTGGTGCAAGCTTTGGCCGCCGCGCAAGACGAAGAGTGGGACGAGGTTGACCTTGCGATTCGCCGCTTCCAGCAAGCCACGATGGCCATCAAGTACGCAGCCAAACCCGTAGTTGTGGCACCCTTCGGCCGCTCGCTCGGCGGCGGCTGCGAAATCGCTCTGCACGCCACACGCTGCCAAGCTTCAGCCGAACTCTATATCGGGCTGGTGGAAGTGGGCGTAGGGCTTATCCCTGGCGCCGGAGGCTGTAAGGAGTTACTCCTGCGGCTGAAAGACGTACGCAAAGTCTTCGAGACTATCGGCCTCGCGAAAGTATCTACTTCCGCCGACGACGCCCAGCAACTTGGGCTGTTACATAAGCTCGACCAAGTCTCCATGAACGCTGACCGGCTAATTGAAGACGCAAAGTATCTGGCCCTCTCGCTCGCCCCGACTTACTCACCTGGTAAGCCGCGAAGCGACATTCAACTGAGCGGCGAGGCGGGTTATAGCCGCCTGAAGCTCGGCCTATGGTCCATGCGCCAAGGCGGCTACGCGACTGACCACGACGTAGTGGTGGGCGAAAAGCTTGCCCGCGTGCTTACGGGCGGTCCGCTTACGGGCGCGCCGATCGTCAGCGAACAGCAAATGCTCGATTTTGAACGCGAAGCGTTTTTAAGCCTGTTAGGCCACCGGGCCACCCAGCAACGGATGGCCCACATGCTGAAAACCGGTAAGCCACTCCGCAATTAGCTCGCAAAAGGAACTCCCATGACCGACGCCGTCATTATCGATTGCCTCCGTACCCCATCCGGCAAAGCCCCTCGCGGCACACTCCGCCTCACCCGTCCTGACGACATGGCCGCCACGGTGATTCGCGCGCTGCTCGCTAAGTACCCGCAGGTGCCCGCCGACGAGATCGACGACGTGATCCTCGGCTGCGCCATGCCCGAAGCCGAAGCGGGTATGAACCTGGCCCGCATCGCCGCCTTGCGCGCCGGCTTGCCCGATTCAGTTACCGCCGTCACCATCAACCGCTTCTGCTCGTCCGGCCTGCAATCGATCGCCATGGCCGCCGACCGCATCCGCGCCGGCGGCGCCCAGATTATTCTGGCCGGCGGCGCCGAATCGATGAGCCTTATCCCCGGTGCCGGCCACGGCTTTGCCCCGAACCCTTGGTTAGTCGACCATCGTCCCGAGACTTACATCGGCATGGGACTTACTGCGGAAAATGTAAGTCGCAAATACAAAGTAAGTCGCGAAGACGCTGACGAATTTTCTTATCGCAGCCATCAGAAGGCTCTCCGTGCCCAAGCCGAGGGTCACTTCGACGACGAACTCGTCCCCCTCGAAATTACCAACGCCACGTTACAAGGAACGACGAAGACTCTCTACGACAAAGACGAAGGCCCTCGGGCAGATACGTCGATGGCCGCGCTCGCTAAGCTAAAACCTGTTTTCCACGTCGAGGGCGTGGTGACCGCGGGTAACTCTTCCCAAACCTCCGACGGCGCGTCTTTTGCCCTCGTCATGAGCGCCGAACGCGCTCAAGAGCTCGGCCTGACACCCATGGCCCGC
>JAYVUQ010000240.1:0-6968 GCA_043787785.1 Bryobacteraceae bacterium | reverse complement strand
GCGCTCCAAGCGCACCGTGCCCCAGGTGATCTGGTAGGAGCCGACATCGGCTCGCAAACGTGGGCTCACCACACACTGACGGTGCAGGCGGGCAATGTTGGCGGTCTCCTGCCCCAGCAACACACTCGCCCAAAGCATCAACAATGTTCTAAACGCCATAGTGCTTCTGATGAAACGCACCAATCTTGCCATCCACGTCGAATAAGTGCGCCAGCAGTGCCGCCCGGATCCACATGCCGTTGCGCGCCTGCCGGAAGTACATCGCGCGCGGATCGCTGTCGATCTCGAACGGAATTTCCTGGTTGCGCGGAAAGGGATGCAGGACGGGGCAATAATCTTTCATCCTACTGAGTAAGTCTGGGTGCAAAGTAAATTGCGACTTGTCGAAACTCTCGAAGAACCGGCGGTCGGCCTCAGTGTCGTGCTCATGCTGGATGCGGGTCATATAGAGCATGTCCAGGCGGTCGATCACTTCGGGCAGCGAGTGCGAGTGTTCAATCTGCACTCCCTTTTCTTCCAGCCGTGACAGCATATCGGCGTAGGGCGCGAGTTTCTCGTAGTCGGGATAAATAAAGTTGAACTTCACGCCTTCCCATAGCGCGAGCAAAGTGGTAAGCGAACGCACCGTGCGCCCGCGCCCAACGTCGCCGCAGAAGCCGTACGTCTTGTGGGCGAGCCCTTTGTTCAGCTCCGGGTAACGGCGGCGCAGTAAGTCGAAGCGCGACTGCCGCGGGTTATCTTTCAAGGGGCCAAATTCAAAGGTGCGCTGAATGGTGTAAATATCCAGCAACGCTTGCGTGGGATGCTCGTCGGCGCCGGAGCCCGCGTTCACCACCGGCACACTGCGGCGCCCTTGTGAGTCGAGTTCGTTCATTAGATAGGCGCAGCTCTCGGCGAACTTAGCCATGTTGGAGCGCATGATCACGACGTCAAAGTAAGACGAGAACATGCGCATCGAGTCCAGCGGACTTTCGCCTTTAAACTCGCTAGAAGTCGTCGGGTCCCGGATCTCGTTGCAGGTCATACCGAGGATCTGGCAAGCGGCCATAAAAGAGAGAAACGTGCGTGTCGAGGCCTGGGTAAAGTACAGCATCGCGCGCTTGCGCGACAGCAGGCCGGTTAAAAAGTCCTGCCCTTGGCGATGCCGCGAAATCTGCCGGATCATGCTGGCCGTGGAACACAGATGATCGAGCATTTCGCGGTCGAACTGCTGGGCGAAGATCACATGGGTAAGTCGCTCCTGCCGCTGGAAGTCGGCGGCTTTGGCCAGCACCGGACGGTTGATGAGGGATTCGTACTGTTCTGAGAAATCGGGCGGCGTGATCACTAGATCTTATTCTACTGGCTTTAAGATAAAGGGAGATGTGGCCAACTCTGCGAGACCAATTTTCGACCACCTTCCTGTGCGTCTTCCTGGCCGGCTTTCTGCCCTGGACCATGAGCTGGCAGTACCTCGACGTGCCGATCCTAGCCGCGCAGATGCTGATGGCGCTGTTGTTGCTGGGCCCCGTAGCGCAAGAGTTCGGCGTCGCGCGAGCCACGAAATACGGCGTCGTGTTCGGGCTGGGGCTGCTAGCGATCGGTCTTGCCGTGTTCAGCATTCACCAAACCCTTCCGCCCCCGCCGCTGGGGTTGGTGGTTGCTCTCTTATCCTTGCTGGCGAGTGCCAGTTTTCTGGTCAGTGTCGTAGGCGTGGTGGCCTCCTACCGCGTCAAGATCACCTCCTGCGTCTTGCTAATCGGCACTTATTTTCTACTGGGACGAGCGGTCATGCATGAGGCGCCGCTGCTGTTTGGCTTGTCCGCCTTACTGGGTGTCGCGGCCTGGTGGCTGTGGCGAAGAAGTAGAATTTGAAGCATGCCCTTTCCCGTTGATCGCCTCCGCCGTCTGCGCGCCACCGAGCCCTTGCGCCGTCTGGTGCGCGAGACTCACCTGGAGCCGAGCCAAAACATTTTGCCGCTCTTTGTCGTTCCCGGTGAAGGCATCCGCAAGCCCATCGGTTCCATGCCCGGCGTGGCCCAGACGTCGATCGACGAGACGGTGCGGGATTGTGAAGAAGCCTTGGCCCTGGGCATCGGCGGCGTGATGCTCTTCGGCATCCCGGCGCACAAAGACGAGCAAGCCTCCGGCGGTTACGATAACCACGGCATTGTGCAGGAAGCTATCCGCGCCATCAAGCGGGCGACGCCAAGCCTAATGGTGGTGACGGACGTCTGTAACTGCGAGTACACCTCGCACGGGCACTGCGGCAAGATTATCGAGACGGCACACGGGCCCGATGTCGACAACGACGCGACCCTTGAATGGCTGGCGGCGGCCGCCCTCTCCCACGCCCGCGCTGGGGCCGACATGGTGGCGCCCTCGGACATGATGGATGGGCGCGTCGGTAAGATCCGCGCTACGCTCGACGCGTCTGGCTTTGCCGAACTGCCGATCATGTCGTACGCGGCGAAGTTTGCTTCGGCTTACTATGGGCCGTTTCGCGAGGCTGCCGAGTCCGCACCGCAGTTTGGCGACCGGCGCAGTTATCAGATGGATCCGGCGAATGGCCGCGAAGCATTGCGCGAAATGGAGCTCGATGTCGCCGAAGGCGCCGACATCCTGATGGTGAAGCCCGCCGGCGCCTATCTCGACGTCATTCGCGCGGCCTCCGAGCGCTTCCCGCATCCGATTGCCGCCTATCAAGTAAGTGGCGAGTATAGTCAGATTCACGCAGCCGCGAGGCTCGGCTGGATGGACCTGGAGCGGACGATGCTCGAAAGCCTCATCGCCATCCGGCGCGCCGGCGCCAGTATCGTCATGACTTACTTTGCCAAGGACGTGGCGCGCTTACTTGGATGAACGGCTTACGTTTTGAGTGCCAACCCGATTGTGCCAAGTGTTGTGAGGTAGAAGGCTACGTCTATCTTTCCGAAGCAGACGTCACCCGCATTGCGGCTTACTTGGGCCAGCCGCAAGCACAGTTTGAAGCGCAGTATGTTTACCGCACGAAACACTCGCGGCGGTTGCGCAAGCCGGGCCGGGGTAAGCAGTGCGGCTTCTTACAAGGCAAACAGTGCGGGGTTCACGCGGTAAAGCCGGTGCAGTGCCGCTTATTTCCTTTTTGGCCTGAGTTAGTGGAGTCGCAGAAAGAGTGGCAGCGAACGGGAGAGTGGTGTCCGGGGGTTGGCAAAGGGCCGCTGATCCAGATTGCGACGGCGGTGCAGGTGGCCGACGAGATGCGGCGCGCTTATCCGGATACTTATGCGGACGCGTAGGCCGTGATTTCGTTGGCCAAGTGATTGGCGGTCCAGGGGGCGAGCAGGATACCGTTGCGGTAGTGGCCGTAGGCGAGCCAGACGGGCTGCTGCTGCCAGCGTTCGGTGTAAATGTGGCCGGAGGCGGTGCTGGGGCGCAGGCCGGTCCAAATCTCGGTGGCCGTCAGTCCGGCGAGCGGCGGCCACAGGCGCGCGGCGCGGGCCTGCAAGTCAGCAACTAAGTCTAAGTCAATTTCGCGGCTATAGCCTAGCGTCTGTTCACTGGAGCCGGCGATGGTGTAGCCATTCGATCGTTGCAAAATGTAAGTGTGCCCGTCGCGGCGAATCGGGCCTAACTTCGGCGCGCCATGATACCCGAGTAAGTAGCCCTTCACCGGCACGGTGGCGGGCAAGGGCTGGCCATTTACTTGGATTCCTCCGCTCCAAGCTCCGGCGGCGATAACCGCCACATCGGCGACGAAGCCCTCCGCCTGAACTAGGCCGCCCTCGACACTGATCCCGTGGATCGCGCGGTGCTCGATCACCTCCACTTGGTAATGGCCGAGGGCGTTGCGCAGGGCCCCGGCCAGGTCACGCGGATCGACAACGGCTTCCGATGGAAAGGTGCGGCCGCCTTCCACCGCGCCGCACGCCGAGTAGTCGATTAAGCGGCCGGAGTCGCGCTCCAGTTCGGCGACGAATTCAGGGTACATGGCCAAGCTTTGACCGGCTCGTTCAGCCCAGGTTGAGTCGGGGAAACGCTCGCCTTCTGGAGAGAGCATGCCCGCCCCGGCATGGCTAGCTTCGCCGCAGAAAGATCCGGCATCGACGAGGGTCACCTGTTGGCCGCGCTGGCCCAACCGCCAGGCGAGAGAAGCGCCGATCAGTCCGGCGCCGACAATCAAACAATGCACATTTCCAGAATAGCGGGGTTACCATAGCGGATAGTGCATCGCTTTCTGCTATACAACGACCGGGTCCGCGAAACGACCGAAAAGTTTCTTTCGCCCGGCCAGGTAGGGCTGCTGAACGGTTGGGGCGTTTTCTCCACCTTGCGTGTAAAGTCTGGTGTGCTGTTCGCCTGGGAACGGCATTACGCGCGGATGAAGCGCGACGCCGAGGTGTTGCACGTGCCCTTTCCCGAGGCGGCTTACCTCGAGACTCGTTTGCGCAAGCTGATCGAAGCCAACGAAGCCTGGCACTCCACCTTGCGAGTGGCCGTCGTGCGTAACCAAGGCGGCGCATTTGACGCGCCGAACCTCGACCGCGATTTTGACCTCATCGCCTTCACCAAACCGCTAGCCAACTGGGGCGACAGCGTCCGTTTGGGGCTGGTGCCGCATGCCAGACATGCGGCGAACGTGTTTCGGGGCACCAAAATGCTGTCCTGGTGCTTCAATCTCACTTGGAACGAGTCGGCGCGCCAAAGCCACCTCGATGAGGTGGTGCTATTGAACGAGCGCGGCGAAGTAGCGGAACTCACCTCGGCCAACATCTTTGTGGTAAGAGGCAAAGAAATATTGACGCCCCCCCTCGATTCGGGGTGCTTGCCAGGAATTACGCGGGCACTGATTTTAGAGGAATTGGAGATTCCCGGGTACCGGGTAGCGGAAGTGATGTTAACTCCTGCGGATTTGGCGTCAGCTGACGAAGTTTTCGTCACTTCTTCTACCCGCGACACATTGCCGGTGGCCACAATTGAGGGGTTGCCGCTCCGCTTTGTTTCCGCTGAAGCGTGCGTTGGGCGGCGGGCTGTACAGCAAAGGTTTGATTGGTACTTAGAGTCTTATGTCAACAGTAGAAAAGCCTTGTTCTAGATTTGGGTTTACGTGTTAACATACTTTAGCGGAGGAACGCCACCGCGCTATTCTGCATGCCCCTAACCTGTCCCAAATGCGAAGGCAAGAGGCCGCGGTTGTCCAAAATCCGCGGTTTTAAGGAACGCCTGTTAAGCGCGTTCGGCACCTACCCGGTGCGATGTGAAGACTGTGGCAATCGTTTTTACGACAGTGTATTGCGTCTGACAGACGTCTTCTTTGCGCGTTGCCCCAAATGTTACCGGATGGACCTGTCGAGTTGGGAACAGAAGTATTACAACGCGACCCGCTGGTCGATGATTAAACTCGGTGTCGGTGCGCGCCGCTTGCGCTGCGAGGCCTGTCGCTGTAACTTCGTAAGTTTTCGGCTCACCAAGGAACGCAGCACGTTCCGGACCAGCAAGGGCGGTGTGAACAGCGCCATCGTAAATGGTATTGACCACAATGGTCTCCCCTACGAGTTGAATCCTGACGGAACTCGCAGTAACCAGGAGCACTCCGACCGCATCGAAGTGGCATGAAACCCGTAATTTGGATGTGTGCGATGTTGGCCTTCGGCCAGTCGGCACGTCCCCCGCTCAGTGCCCCCAAACCTGCCGTCCCCGTCCTTCACCCTGCCCCGCTCCCTCATCCTGAACCACCGAATTTGGACTCCATTGTCCGCCAGTCCCTGCAGCGAGAGATGGCAAACGCCAAGGCTCTCGACAACTACGTCTACGAGGCAAGTGAAGCGACGAGCACCTATGACGCCGGCGGACGGCTCAGCAAGACCGAGTCGAAGGTGACCGAGTTCCTGTGGGTGGGTGGCTCGCGCTATAAGCGGCTGGTGGAAGAGAATGGCAAGCTGCTAGTGGGGCCGGCGGCGGTAAAAGAGCAGCACAAACTGGACGTCGAGTTGGCGAAGCGCCAGCGCGAGACGCCCGCTGACCGGGTCAAAAGGTTGGCGGAAGAAGAGCGGAAGCGGAACGAATCCCGGCAGACGCGCGACGAAGTCGTGAAGGCCTTTACCTTTAAGCTGCTGGGCGAAGACACCGTGGCAGGGGCCAAATGCTGGAAAGTGCTGGCCGAGCCACGGCCGGGCTATGAAGGCATCACGCGGATCAGCCGCCTTTTCTCCAAGATGCGCGGGACGATTTGGGTGAATCAGCAAGGTTATGAATGGTTGCGCGTAGAAGCCGAGACGCTGGACGCAATCACTTTCGGCGGGTTCTTGGCGAAGCTCGATAAAGGGTCCACCTTTCGGCTGGAACAGATGCGCGTCAACGAGGAACTGTGGGCGATGCGGCAACTGAGTACGCGGGTGACGGCACGGGCGTTGCTGATGCGGTTCAATCAGGGCCAGCAGATCGATTTTCGGAATTACCGGAAATTCAGCGCGGAGTCGCGATTGATGGAAGGGACTACCAGCCCCTAGGATGTTGGCGCAAAACCTGCGGAGCTACGGGGCGAACCTGGCCGTGATTTGGGGGCTGATCGCCTTTTATCTTTTCGGAAAGTTCTACCCGCATTTTTTGGCCCCGGCCGCGAAGCTCGTGCTGGTGGCGGCGGCCGCTGGGTACACTTTGTATGGCCTGGTGCGGTACGTGTTTGTGCCAGCCGATGAGCCACAGCACAGCAACGGGTGGTTGGCTTGGCAGGCGTTAGTGTATTGGGTGCGGCATCGCCGTCTTCCCGCGCCGCCTGAAGGCCGGGCGCAGCATCCGGAGACCACGGCGTTGCTGTTTTTGGGAGTGAAGGCTATCTTCATTCCGGCGATGGTAAACTTTTGCCTCTCGAACGTGGCCGACATCTTGCGCTTCTGGCGGGCGACCGACATCGAAATGCTGGACGCCGAAATGCTCGCCGGACCCGTGTTTCAATTAACTCTGGCTGTCTTCTTCATGGTGGATACCCTGTATTTCACTTTTGGCTACCT
>JAYVUQ010000239.1:0-5133 GCA_043787785.1 Bryobacteraceae bacterium | reverse complement strand
GGGTTGAACTCATGCAGCTCTTCCACGCGATGCAGCAGTTCCGGCAGACGCTTCTTCAACTCAGCCACGGGGATGTTGTAGCTCTTCGACATCTCCTTCTTCATCTTGGCGTCGGCGTAGGGCAGCAGGGCGCAGTCCACCATCAGGTTCTCGCGCTTGGGCAGGAATTCATGCAGCGGCGGATCGAGCGTGCGGATAACGACGGGGAAGCCCTCCATGGCTTCGAAGAGGCCGGCAAAGTCCTTGCGCTGCATGGGTAGCAACTTGGCCAAAGCGGCTTTGCGCGACTTCAAGTCGCGAGCCAGAATCATGGCTTGGACGAAGGGCAAACGATCGGCCTCAAAGAACATGTGTTCGGTGCGGCACAGGCCGATGCCTTCCGCACCGAACGAGCGGGCGACCTTGGCATCGCGCGGAATGTCAGCATTGGCGCGCACGCCGAAATTGCCGCGGAACTCGTCGCTCCACTGCATGAAGGTAGCAAGGTAGCCGCTGCGCACATCGGGATCCTTGGTGGACGCCTGGCCGAGGTAAACCGCACCGGTGGTGCCGTCCATTGAAAGCCAATCGCCTTCCTTAATGGTGACGCCCTTGCAGGTGGCGGTCTTCTTCTTTTCGTCGATCTGCAGGGCACCGGCGCCCACGATGCAGGGGCGGCCCATGCCACGGGCCACGACGGCGGCGTGGGAGCTCTTGCCGCCGATGGCGGTTAAGATGCCGCGCGCCACGTCCATGCCGTGGATGTCGTCAGGCGTGGTCTCTTTGCGGACCAGGATGACGGGTGACTTCGCGGACAGGATGACGGCGTCTTCGGCCGAGAACGCGGCGCGTCCGACGGCGGCACCGGGCGAAGCGTCAATGCCCACGGTGAGCGGCTTCAAGGTCTTGAGGCTAGCGGCATCGAAGACCGGGTGGAGCAACTGATCGAGCTGCGAAGGGGCCACGCGCATGATGGCTTCTTCGCGCGTGATGAGGCCTTCGTTGGCCATCTCAATGGCCAGGCGGACAGCGGCGGGGCCGGTGCGCTTGCCATTGCGGGTCTGCAGCATGTAGAGCTTACCCTCTTGGATGGTGAACTCGAAATCCTGCATGTCCCGGTAATGTTTTTCGAGACTGCTGGTGATGGTTTTGAGTTGCGCGTAGGCTTCGGGCAACTCCTTTTCGAGGTCCGCAATCGGTTCCGGAGTACGGATGCCGGCGACGACGTCCTCGCCCTGGGCGTTCATCAGGAACTCGCCGTAGAAGACGTTCTCGCCATTGCCGGGGTCGCGCGTGAAGCCGACGCCGGTGGCCGAAGTGGGGCCCATGTTGCCGAAGACCATGGCCTGGACGCTGGCGGCGGTGCCGATTTCGTCCGGGATCTTTTCCATCTTGCGATAGTAATTGGCCTTGGGGTTCCACCAACTGCGGAACACCGCATCGCGGGACATGGTGAGTTGCTCAATGGGATCTTGCGGGAAGTCGCGCTTGGCGTACTTCTTGACGATCTTCTTGTAATCGGCGATGATCGCCTTCAAGTCGTCGGCCGTCAGGTCGGCATCGGTCTTGATTTTGCGCTTGGCTTTTTGGGCATCGAACGCATGGTCGAAGTGCTCCATGTCAATGTCCATGGCCACTTGGCCGAACATTTGGATGAAGCGGCGATAGCAATCATAGGCGAAGCGGGCATTGCCCGTCTTTTGAGCCATGCCTTCGCTGGTGACGTCGTTCATGCCCAGATTCAAAATCGTGTTCATCATGCCGGGCATGGAGAACTTGGCGCCGGAGCGGACGCTCAACAGCAGCGGGTTTTTGGGGTCGCCCAGCTTCTGGCCCATCTCCGCTTCCAGCTTCTTGAGCGCCACGAGGATCTCTTTGTTAATCGAGTCCGGCACCGAGTTGTTGTTCTGGAAATAGAGATTGCACACTTGCGTGGCAATGGTGAAACCGGCGGGGCAGGGAATGCCGGCCTTGCACATTTCCGCCAGGCCAGCACCTTTGCCGCCCAGCGTGTCCTTCATGCTACTGTCGCCATCGGCGGTTCCACCGCCGAAGGAGTAAACGAACTTCTTCATTCAACGTCCTTTCAAACTTATAACTATCGAGAACTTGGTTGTCCCCTCCCTTACGGTCGGGGTTCGTTCGCGGCGCACCGCGCTCAAGCCCAAACGAACCCCGACGGTGAGGGAGGGGAGCCTAGGATTTGGTTACGATTTCAGAGAAGTCTGCCAGAGTGGAAAACTCAGTCAGCAGGCTCCTTAGTAAGGTTAACCGATTCCGCCTGATTCCCGCATCTTCCACGTTGACCATGACGCCGTTAAAAAAGTTGTCGACGGCGGGGCGGAGGGAGGCGATGGCTCCCAAGGTGGCGACGTGGTCGCTGCTGATGACCGCCTTGACGCGGGCAAACTCGGCGGCCAAATCGGCTTCGGCACCGGGCTCGAGCTTCGTCGCATCGACGACGCCGTCCTCGGAGAACTTCGCCTGCGTGAGGATATTCTTGATGCGCTTGAAGGCGGCGGCCAGGGGCTCAAAGTCAGCGCCTTGGCGGACGGCTTTGACGGCTTCCAGTCGCGCGAGCACGTCTTTCAAGTCTGGCCAACCGGCGGCCAGCACGGCCGCGACTTCGTCGTAAGCGAAGCCACGAATTTCGCGGAAGTAGTAGCCTACGCGATCAGCAAAGAACTTCTCGAGCTGCGCCTCACCGGCAGTGAGTTGGGGAACAGTGAGCTTCAATTGGCCTTCCACCAGGATCTTCACGATGCCTTGTGCTGCGCGTCGCAACGCTAGCGGATCGGATGAGCCTTTGGGAATAATCCCAATTCCAAAGCAACCGCGCAAGGTGTCCACTTTGTCCGCCAAGCTCAGATACTGGCCTTCGATCGTCGCAGGAATCGTGTCTTCCATGCTGACGGGCTTGTACTGGTCGTAGATGGCTTGGGCGACGGCCTCGGGATGACCCTGGGCGCGCGCATAGATGCCACCGATTTGGCCTTGCAGTTCGGTGAACTCCTTCACCATGTCGGTGGTGAGGTCCACCTTGGCCAAGTGAGCCGCAGCGATGGCATGATCGCTCGCGCCCAGCTCTTCGAGCAACGCCATCACGCGCTTGGTTTTGTCGAGATAGCTGCCCAACTGGGCCTGAAAGGTGACTTTGGCCAGGTCTTCCACGCGTTCGGTAAGCGAGCGTTTCTGGTCGGTGTCGTAGAAAAAGCGCGCGTCGTTGAAGCGGGCTCGCAGCACGCGTTCGTTACCGTGCCTCACCAGGCCTTCGGGGTCGGCGCTGGTATTCATCACGGCGATGAAGTGTGGCGACAGCTTACCGTCCGCGGTCTCCACAGAGAAGTATTTTTGGTGGAAGCGCATGACGGTAACGAGCACTTCGGCGGGCAAGGCGAGGTAGGCGGGGTCGAACGCACCCAGGATTGCGGTGGGGAATTCGGTGATGTAAGTAAGCGTGTGTTCGAGGGCCGCGTCGGTTTTCACCTTCAGGCCTTGTTTGGCGATCAGGCTGATGATCTCGCCGCGAATCTTACGCCGGCGTTCCTCACCGGAAAGGATGACGAAGTTTTTCGCGAGTTCTTGTTGGTAAGTCTCGATGGTGACGGGTAAGTTCTTGCCACCCAACCGCCGATGGCCGTTGGTTAGGTTGCCCGTAGTTACACCGGCGACTTCGAAGGGGACGACTTCGTCGCCCAGCAGGCAAACCAGCCAGCGAATGGGCCGGATGAAGCGAGGGCCGCCCTTACCGGTCCAATACATCGCCTTGGGCCACGGAGTGCCGAGGATCAGGGCGGGCAGTGCGGAGCTGAGTAAGTTAGCCGCCGCTTGCCCCTTCAAATGTTTCGTATAGCCAAAGAACTCGCCCCGGGCGGTGGTAACTACCTTCAGCGCATCACGATCAATGCCCTGTTTGCGGGCGAAGCCGGCGATAGCCTGCTCATTGGCGGCCTTCGGCGGGCCGGTGACTAACTCCTCAGCATCCGCCTGTTGGGCCGTCAAGCCAGTAGCCTGAATGGCAATGCGGCGGGGCGTGGCGAGGGTGGACGTTACCTTGCCACCTAAGGGCAAAATGAGCTCGTTTAGCTTGGCTTCCAGATGCGCCAAGGCGGGGTCAATCATCCAATCGGGAATTTCTTCGGAGCCGATTTCCAGAAGGAAGTCCATGTTATGCAGCCTCCACGGTGGACGGATATTGCTGCTGCATCCAGAGGCCGGCCAAGCCGACTGCCAGTTTGCGAATGCGTTGAATGACGCCCACCCGCTCAGTGACCGATATGGCTCCGCGCGCGTCGAGCAAGTTAAAGGTGTTTGAACATTTCAGCACGTACTCATAAGTGGCAAGCAAGGGGAAGCGAGCGATTTCCGCCGGATCTTCCAAGCTCTTAAACTCGGTCATTAACATGACGGCCTCGTCTTCGTAGAGGTCGAGTAACTTCCAAAGGCGTGGCACGTTGGCCTTCTCAAAGTTGTAGACTGACCCTTGTTGCTCATCGCGGAAGCGGACGTCCTTATAAGTAACGCCCGGCGCCCAGTCAATATCGTAGACGCTCTCCTTGTTCTGCAAGAAGGCCGTCAGGCGCTCGAGGCCATAGGTGATTTCGGCGGGCACCAAATCGAGGTCAATGCCGCCGCATTGTTGAAAATAAGTAAACTGGGTGATCTCAAGGCCATCCAGCATGACTTGCCAGCCGATGCCCCAAGCACCCAACGTGGGCGACTCCCAGTTGTCTTCTTCGAACTTGATGTCGTGCTTGGTGAGGTCGATGCCGATGGCTTCGAGCGAACCGAGGTATTGGTCGATCACGTCGGCGGGCGTGGGCTTCAAGATTACCTGGAGCTGGGAGTGCTTGTAGAGGCGGTTGGGATTCTCGCCGTAGCGGCCATCGGCGGGCCGGCGGCTGGGCTGTACGTAGGCCACCCGGTACGGGTCCGGTCCTAGTACGCGCAAAAAGGTCTCGGGGCACATCGTGCCCGCGCCGACCTCCATGTCATAGGGCTCTTGAATAATGGCGCCGCGGTCTGCCCAGTATTGTTTGAGTTTGAAGAGGGTTTGCTGGTAGAAATCCATGGTGAAATCTGAACTTTATCTTTACTAGTGTAGACCTTTAGCGCACTTCCGCGTTGATCCGCATGGATTTACAAATCTGCCCC
>JAYVUQ010000238.1:0-2249 GCA_043787785.1 Bryobacteraceae bacterium | reverse complement strand
GATACCCTCAAAAGAGTTTCCCCTAAGTACTTTGTTTTCAACGTTTTTTGCGGTATCAAAGGTGAGTAGCGTTTCTCGCGTGCTATCGCGAGGAAGCGGAGGAGTGTAGTCGAGAATGAAAGCACAAACCGTATCCACCCAAGAGGCGACCGGTCGAATTCTGTGTTCCACCATCTTTAGGCCGGGAGGCAAGAAGCTGCTGGCGAAGGGGCACATTTTACGAGACGAGGATGTCCGATTGTTGGCTGCCGAGGGAATGCAGCAAGTTTGGGTTACGGAACTCGAAGAGTGGGAAGTTGCCGAGGACGAAGCCGTCCTGACGGTGTCCCAGGAGATTGGCTGTGGATCTTTGGAGATCCGGCCAGCTGCGGGCGGGCGGGCAAATTTGTTCGCCACCGAGGATTGCTGCCTGTTGGTAGACGAAGATATGCTGCGGCAGATCAACTGCACTTCCAGCATCGTCATTGCCACCTTGGCCAACTTCACGTTTGCCCGCGCCGGGCAGCGCGTGGCGACGATTAAGAGCAAGCCGTTTGCCGTCGGGCGTTCCGATCTTGACGGCGTAGTGGGGATGTTGAAGGAACGCGGGCCCATCCTGCAGGCTCGCCCCGTGCGTGCGCCGCAAGTGGGAGTGCTCTATACCGATCCGCTGCATGCTGACCGTGCCCGGGTGCTATTTGAGGGCATTGTGCGGCAGCGCCTGGAGCGCTTCGGCCTGCAGGCCGCTTATTCACTGGCTTCGACGGAAGAGGACAGCGCCGTGGCCCGGAGCTTACAACATTTGCTGCGTGCCAAGCCCACCGTAATTCTGGTGGCTTCCACCACCGCCCCGGCTGGCCCCGAGGACGTCATTGGAAGGTCCATCGTCGCGGTCGGTTGCCAAGTAGAACGGTTCATGGCTCCCGTAGAACCGGGCAATTTATTATTGCTGGGCTACAAGGACGATGTGCCGATCGTTTCGGCGCCCGGCTGCTACCGTTCGGCCAAACCCAACGTGGTGGACTTGATTTTGCCACCGATGCTGGCGAAGTATCGGGTGTCGGGATGGGAAATCGCCTCACTTGGACACGGTGGACTGTTGGGAAATTAGAATTCGCAAATAAATATCGCGTTTCAGCTTGGTTTCCCGTGGAATTCTTTATATGCTGGGTTCGCGAGTTTCCTCCACAACCGCATACAGTGACCTCCGAGCTGTATGAAGGTGCTTATGAAAGGCCGGCTGAGAAGTTTTCAGTCGGCCTATTTTCTTAAACTATTGATTCCTTAGACAATTCTTTTCCCTCGCACACTCAAGCCAGTGCCCTAGCGCCCCCGCGCCAGGGATAATGATACGATGGCATGAGACATCGCCCACCCTTGCGTGAAAAACTCAGAATCCTCTCCGGCTTCGGCTTGGTATTGCTTGGCATCGTCGGAATCATTCTCCCGGTTATGCCAGGCTGGGTCTTTCTGATCCCTGGGCTCATTATTCTCAGTGACCATTTCGTGTGGGCGCGGCGCATCCTGGACAAAGCCAAACTGTACCTCGAAAAATTGAAGCGAGCCGGAAAGACGATGGACTAAGACGCCATGCTAACCAAGATTTCGGTGCATGGCGCTCGTCAGCACAACCTCAAAAACATCACTGTCGAGATTCCGCGCAACTCCTTTACGGTGATCACGGGGCTCTCGGGCTCAGGCAAAAGCTCGCTGGCGTTCGATACTATTTACGCCGAGGGGCAACGCCGGTATGTCGAAACTCTGTCACCGTACGCGCGCCAGTTTTTAGACCAGATGGAGCGCCCGGACGTCGACTCCATCGAAGGCCTGTCACCGGCCATTTCGATCGAGCAAAAGACTACCAATCGCAGTCCGCGCTCCACGGTGGGCACGATTACCGAAATCTACGACTACCTGCGCTTGCTGTATTCGTCGATCGGCACGCCGCATTGCCCCAATTGTGGCACCGCGATTTCGCGCCAGACATCCGCCCAGATCCTGGAACGTATCAGCATGCTGGGCACCGGCGAGAAGCTGATGATTCTGGCGCCGATTGCGCGTGGGCGCAAGGGCGAGTATAAGAAAGAGCTCGAGAAGCTAGCCCGGCAAGGCTTCGTGCGCGCACGTATCGACGGCGAAATGCGGTCGCTGGACGAAGAGATTGTGCTCGATAAACGGAAGAACCACACGATCGAAGTGGTGGTGGATCGCCTGGTGCTGAAGGAAGGCGTGGAGAAGCGGCTTGAAGCCTCCATCGAGACCGCGACCAA
>JAYVUQ010000237.1:0-2799 GCA_043787785.1 Bryobacteraceae bacterium | reverse complement strand
ATATCCGAATCCTCGATTTCGAGATTCGTCTGCAGAATTTTTAAGACCTGCTCCGGCATCCGCGTATCCACCTTTAAGCGAACCACCTCGCCGAAGCGCCGCTGGCGGACCCCTTCCTCAACGGTCTCCAGTAAGTCGCCGCCCTCCAACTCCTGAATGGCCAAATCGGCATCGCGAGTCACATGGAAAAGGTGAGACTCAATCACTTCCATGCCCGGAAAAAGCTGTTGTAGATTGGCCTGCACCACCTGCTCGATCCACACGTAGCA
The DNA here is from genome assembly GCA_043787785.1 of Bryobacteraceae bacterium. GTDB lineage: Bacteria > Acidobacteriota > Terriglobia > Bryobacterales > Bryobacteraceae > JALHNI01. Next base: position 2,530 of record JAYVUQ010000237.1, on the reverse strand, counting down.
AACAGGCCGCCCGTTGCGCTTCGTCGTGCCCTGCACCGGCACTAGCTGCGGCAGGCTGTCCGGCACCTTCAGCCGTGCAAACTGCTCGTGCCCTCGCGGGTCTCGAATCAGAATCGAAAGATTCAAGCTGAGGTTCGAAATATGCGGAAAAGGCCGGCTAATGTCGACAGCCAGCGGCGTCAACACCGGGTAGACGGTCTCCCGGAAGTAAGTATCGGCATGCTGGCGCTGGCCAGCGGCGAGTTCGTGATAATCCAGTAACCGGATGCCATGCCGTTGCACGTCCGTGAACAACCGTCGGCGGCAGGCATGCGCTTCGATCAGTATCTGGCTAAACTCCGTCCGGATCGCCTCCAGTTGTTGCCGCGGTGTCAATCCATCCGGCCCCGGCTCCTGAATGCCCGCGTCAATCTGCTGTTTCAATCCCGCCACCCGAACCATGAAGAACTCGTCCAGATTCGAGCCCAGGATGCCCAAAAACTTCACCCGTTCGAGCAACGGGTTGGCTTCGTCGAGTGCTTCATCCAGCACCCGCCGCTGAAAAGAAAGCAGGCTTAGTTCGCGATTGACATAAAGATTCGGGTTGTCGAGAAATAACTCCGGCTCCGCGGCCTTGCGCCGCCGGCGCGCTTTGGGTTGGCTGGCAATCGTCTTTTTCATTCTGAGGGGTTCTGGTGCGAACGACGGATAATCACTTCCAGTTCCGCCTCGGCTTGCGAGCGGTTTCCGAGTCGGAGGTATTCAATGGCCGGCGAATCTACCAATTGATACCATACCGTTTTTCGGGTGCCAAAATCTGGGATCAAGCGGGCCAAACGGTCCCGCAGCTGGCTGACGATTTCAAGGAACGTGGCATACTCCGGCCCCAGTTGCTCCGCGAATTTCTGCCGTAACCGCACCGCCAAAGCCGGGCAGCGGCCGGTGGTCGATAGCGCCACCACCAGGTCGCCTTGCCGGTGAATCGAAGGATAGATGTAGCGGCAATGCGGCGGGTCGTCGAGGCAATTGACGATCACGTTTTCGCGCTGCCCCTCCGCCCAGATGGCCGCGTTGTACTGCCGGTCGCCGGCAGAGACGGCCAAAAAGCAGCCGCGCAGGTCACCGGGCTGATAGTCCCGAGACACCCATTGGCAATGCTCAGTGGCGATTAAGGGCCCAAAACTGGGGTCGAGTTCGGCAGCGATCACCGTCAGGCGGGCCCCGGCGTCTACCAGCCCGCGCGCTTTTTCTTCGGCCATCCAGTTGCCGCCGAAGATGACACAGGGCTGGTCTTCGAGGTCGAGAAAAACGGGGTATCCGTAGCGCATGAACCTCTATTGTCGCAGGAAGGCCCTATAATCACGGGATGACTTCTGTCCGCTGGTGGATGCTCGCTCTGCTCTTTTTCGCGACCACCATCAACTATCTCGACCGCATCGTGCTTTCGGTGCTCAGCCCCGTCATCCTCGGCGAACTGAAGATTTCGAAGCTGGAGTACGGCCACATCACGAGTGCCTTTCAGCTCACTTACACGCTGGGCTTCCTGTTCTTCGGCTGGTTTGTCGACCGCTTCGGCACCCGCATCGGCTACGCCGTCAGCGCCCTCTGGTGGAGCGCCGCGGCCGCCCTGCACTCGCTCTCGCGCACTGGCATCGACCTCGCGATGTGGCGGGCTACCTTGGGCCTTGGAGAAGCGGGCAACTTCCCCACCGCCATCAAGTGCGTGGCCGAGTGGTTTCCGAAGAAAGAGCGCGCACTGGCCTGCGGCATTTTCAACTCCGGGGCCAGCGTGGCCGCCATGGTCGGGCCGCCCCTGTTCATTTGGATGAATGGCCAGTTTGGCTGGCGGACCTGTTTTTTCGTCACCGGCACCAGCGGCTTGGTTTGGGCCTCCGTCTGGTGGCTCGTCTACCGGCTGCCCAAGGCGCATTCGAAAACAAACGCCGCCGAGATGGCGCACATTTACTCGGACGCCGCTTCCGAAGACCGGGAACCGCAAGTGACCTGGCGGCAAGCCCTTGCTTACCGGCAGACCTGGGGTTTTGCCGCCGCCAAGTTCTTCGCCGACCCAGTGTGGTGGTTCTATCTTTACTGGCTCCCACTTTACTTCAGCGAAGCGCGCGGCTTCAAGCTGATGGACATCGCTTGGGTAGTGCCGGTCATTTACCTGATGGCGGATTTGGGCAGCGTGTTCGGCGGCTGGCTTTCTGGATTTCTGATCGGCCGCGGCTGGGAGACGGGCCGGGCTCGCAAGGCGAGCTTACTGCTCTTTGCCCTGTGCATGCCCGTCGGTGCCACCTGCGTGTTGGCGGACAATATCGTGCTCGCCGTGGCACTGATCAGTCTGGCTACGGCCGCCCATCAGGCTTGGTCAGCCAATCTGTTTACGACCACCTCGGACGTGTTTCCGCGCGGAGCGGTGGCCAGCGTGACGAGCATTGGGGGCTGCCTGGGCGGCTTTGGCGGGTTCTTATTTACGGGAGAGATGGCGGGCTATGTGAGCCAGAATTATGGTTACACGCCTATTTTTCTGATTATGGGCGCGTTCCAC
>JAYVUQ010000236.1:0-3720 GCA_043787785.1 Bryobacteraceae bacterium | reverse complement strand
CCCTTTAGCACGGCCCTGTAAGGCACCGTCATCAATCCGCCGAATGGATCGTAAACCGTATCGCCTGGGTTGGTGTACTGAACGATGGCCCGGTCGGCAATGTCAAACTGCATCGGGCAGTTCTTGACTATCGCGCCTTCTGCCGTGAAACTTTCATCTTCTTCTACTTTCAGACACCAAGTTTCTTGTGCTCCAGCATCAACAAATGATCTAACTTTATTCCAGGCTCCATCCTCCAAGACAAATGGTAAGCCTTTGCGCCGCGAAGAATCTGGGACGTCGAAAGATAGTATCCAATCTTGATGCGTATGGACTGTTCTCCCGTCGATGACAGCCGTGCCTTCCGGCCTCCCTGGATAGACGCTACAGACTGCGCCGAAAACGCGTTGGGCTAAGATGCCAATCCCTAATAGCAGCGTCTTGGAAATACTGCTTGCCATCCATCGATTTCGGGGCGCGAGGTAGTACCCGTCACCAGATAAATAACCGGCAAGTAGCAAACTGGCCTGTTCTTTCGGCAGGCTGAAGGCCTCAGGGGGGAGCTTCTTATTTAATGCACCGTGTCCGCATTGTGCGAGCGTTCTGAGCAGTGATTTCCCAGGGTCTCGCAGAGTAATTTGGACACAGCCTGGATGCTGGTGTAGTTTGTTCCCCCCATACTTCCCTAAATGGGCAAGCATAGAATCGACCTTGTGATCACCGCAAGAAATCACATAACTACCACCACGCCCACCGACATGGCCATCTGCGATCCAACGCCCAACGGTCCACCAATATTCAGGGCTCTCCGTAGATGGGGCTTCGACTGGCGGGAGTTTTGAATTTATATAGCTACCCACGGTCTCGTCCGCCCTTGCCCAATCAGGCATGACCTGTTTGGCTTCTTTGCGTGAATGATTTTTAGACCATGCAAGTTTACGAACTTTGCGTGTCCATAATTTGTGATCAGGAGTGAGGGTTAGAGTGGATCCTTGCGCACGGATTGTGACTACCGGCTGCACACCAGTATTACGAGCGATTAGCACCTTCCGCCATCTTCCGAGGTGCGTCAATACTGAATCTCCCGGCTGCACGTCCTGAATGGGGATGTACCCATACTCTTTTGTCAGGACCATAGATCCACGAGCAAGGCAGAGATGCATCTCTTTGCCCTTGGCCGATTGCGCTCCATTGAGGCTCAGCATCCTCGTAACATCGGACCAAACCTCTGGCGACCATGATGGCGGCTGAAGCAGCATAAAACTTACAGGGAGGCGCATTTTCGATTCTAGGCTTTCACTGATCGCGACGTGATGTTCAAAATTATAAACGTTTTCGAGTGCGAACTTTCGGAACAGTTTGAAAATCTGATCATGCTTCAGCCCATCCCAATCCTCAGGAGCCGCGCCACGATCACCACTTGACCGGCTGAAGCCGTGCGCGTCAATTTGCCAGCGGGATCGGCTGTAACCAGTATTCGGAGCAATGCCCAGGTTTCGATCAAACGGTACGAACTCGCCGAAGTCTGTAACGCATAGCGGTTTAGATTTAAGCACCGGCTCATCGGCGTAAGAGTTACTTGAATCTGTTGGCGGCTTGCGGAAGATTAGAAGGTACTCTGGCATACCTACGCCCATCTTCGTACCGTCTTTGCACTGTTCAGACCATCCTAACCGGTAGGTTTGATTGTTCTCACGCACCACGTCGGTAACAATGGTTTTCATGCCGAGGTATGCGAATCCATGGCGGATAAAATGCATTGTGGCCTGCATATGGAAAGGGTAGACTGTCTGGAATCCAAGCCCAGTCATTCCACCGGGGACGATTCTATCTTTTACGTGGATGGCACAAATAGCGCCCGGTTTCAGCACTCTTAATAACTGCGGCGTCAAGAAATCCATTTGCTGGAAAAAATGGTCATTGGAATCAGTGTGGCCGAAGTCATTAAAGCTTGGAGTGTATTCATACTGAGTCGAAAACGGTATGCTGGTCAAAACAAGCCCCACGCTGTTAGACTCCATGCCCATCGTCTCTTGCACGCAATCATTGTTGACGGCCAACCAGTCCTGACCACTAACCGCGACACGGTCAGTGCCCATTGATCGCTGCATAGCGCTGGCCAGTGATTGCTCAGCAAGCCCGAACTCTCTGATGATTTCGCCCATGTTGGCTACAAGCTCCTTATGCTTTTCCCATTTAGTCTCGAGGATTCGGCGGACCTCTGTTTCCGCTTCGGTGTAAATTATATCGATCCGCACTTTTTTGGTTTGCAAGAATCGGTGTATGCGGTGAATCGCCTGAATGAAATCGTTGAACTTAAACCCAATACCTAGGAATATTGCCCAGTTGCAATGACGTTGAAAATTTGAACCGCTCCCGGCTATTGATGGCTTGGTTGAAAGCTCACTGATTAACCCATTCGCGAAGGCTGTTAGCGTGTTTTCCCGCTCTTCCATGTCCTGCGAACCCCACACGGTCGGGACTCCGCGAATCGCCTTACTGACGGCTTCGCGTTCTCGCTCGAGGTCATGCCAGATCAACCGATGAGCTTCGGGATCTTCGGATCGAATTTCCAGCAGCTTATCAATGCGCTGCGGCAAGCTATCCCGTTTTTCTCGACTCGCGTCCGGTAAGCTTATTGCCGCTTGGCGAAACATTCGAGCTTGGCCACTGATCTCTGCCCCAGCGCCGGAGTGATCGGTAGCTACCTTGTGCCATCTCACGTCAAGTTCTGGCAGGTCGTAGCCTTCGTCGGAATGTCCCAAGTCCGAGGGTTTGGTTACGAAAATCCCCCACGTGGCGCACCATAGCCAGAACTCCCGCTGTTTGTGCGGGTGGATTGTCAGCTTATCGGCGTGCATTGAATCTCTCTTAAAAAATCGTGTTTTTGCTTCCCCAACGTCCATGATTTCTAGGAACGCAGCATATGCGAGCAGCTCGATATAATCATTCGGCGCGGGGGTTGCCGTGGCAACATATTTGTACTTCATGCCGTCGAACAACCGCATGAATTCGCGAAAGGTTTTCGACCCGCCAAAACCACGAAGGCAACTTGATTCGTCCAATGATGCGCCCTGAAATTCCATAGGGTTCATCTTGCCGTCACGGATCGTTTCGTAATTGGTGATGTAGACGCCAGTTTCATCGCACTCTTCAATGCGTCGGACGAATTTCAAACCGATGCCAAGCTTTGCCGCATCGGCCGCAAACTCAAGTCGGACTCCCAGAGGCGCGACGATCAGAAACCGTCCGCCCGTGAGAGAGTTGATAATCCTCGCAATTTCCAACTGTATGAAAGTCTTGCCCAGGCCGAAGGATAGGAACAGGGCGCGCCGGCCTCCATATATCGCCCAGGGTATGCAGTCCGCTTGGTGCGGCTTGCACATCGGGTTTACAGGTGGGCAAGCGTCGAATCCGTGATGCTTGGCAACTACTATTTTCGCCCGTAAAAACTCAGTGTATTGGGCTTCTAATTCTGCGTTAAACATTTCTCGCCTCTCTTGCCGGGTTGTAGTAGGTGATCACCCACACCCAAGGGTACAAGCCGCCGCGTCTGGAACTTGAGCCCGGCGCGGTTTGTCAGCACCATCGCCGCGCTGTATTTAGTCCACCGGCTTGGGTGGCTTAGTAATATGCGCACAGTTTTAATGACGTGGAGCAGTTCTGTGGTCAATTCAAATCTCCTTTACCTTGTTACTCGCCTCGACTTCCGCAAGCCTATCAGCCGCTCGTAGTAACTCC
>JAYVUQ010000235.1:0-17882 GCA_043787785.1 Bryobacteraceae bacterium | reverse complement strand
GGCTCGACGTGAATGATCTGCTTTTTTTTGTCGAGCGGATAGAAGGTCCAACCGTCGCGCCAGCCGAGATGAAACGTGCCTTCAGTGCCGTAGAAATAGGCACCGATAAGGGCTTGTTCAGCGGGGTTGCCCCCATAGTGACGCTGCTCCCACGTGCAGAGAAAGCTCTCGAACTGGAAATTGACGACCTGGGTGTCGGGCGCATCGGTGGAGTCCTGCCGGACGTAACGGCCGGCGGTGGAGTAGATTTTCTTTGGATGCGTTTCATCAGTCCACCAGAGAATCTGGTCGAGCCAATGAACGCCCCAATCGCCCAGGGTGCCGTTGGCGAAGTCAAGAAACTGCCGGAAGCCGCGCGGATGAATGGCGGGGTTGAAGGGGCGTTTTGGCGCGGGGCCTAGCCAGAGGTCCCAGTCCATGCCGGGGGGAGGCTCAGTGTCGGCGACTTTCTTACCCGGTCCGCCAATGGCGTGCGCAAAGGTACGCACCAAGCCAATCTTGCCGACCTTGCCGGACTTCAGAAACTCCATGCCGGTGAGCGAATGGGGCGACACGCGCCGATGCAGGCCCACTTGGACCCGTCGATCGGAGTCGCGCGCCGCACGCACCATGGCGTAGCCTTCTTCCACGGTGTGACTAACCGGTTTTTCGACATAGACATGAGCACCGGCTTTGACGGCGTCGATGGTGGGCAAGGCGTGCCAATGGTCAGGCGTGGCGACGATGGCGATGTCGGGTCGTTCTTTGGCGAGTAACTCGCGGTAGTCGCGATATTCACGCGGCCGGTCGGAAGTCAACTTACTCAACTCGGTTTGGGCGGCCTTGATCTGATTCGGGTCGGGGTCGGCTAAAGCGACACAAGAACATTCTCCCGAGGCCAGCGCCTCGCGCAGGATATTCATGCCCCACCAGCCGGAGCCGATGAGGGCGGTCTTGTATTTACGCCCCGCTGGCTGGGCGAGTAGCGGAGTGGCGAGAAGAAAGTCGCGTCGATCCATGCTTAGGCACGCATCTTACGCATCGTGGCTAAACACTTTTCGGCCGTTTCAAAGGGCGGTAAGTCCGCGCCTTCCTGCTCCACCAGGATCACCTCGAGACCACCGACTCTTTCCGCCGTCGCGAGGATGTCCTTCCAGGGTGAAGAGCCTTCGCCCAACAGCACGCGAAAGCCTTTCTCCTTGCTCCAATCCTTGGCGTGAATGCTGCGGATACGGCCTTTATGCCGGTTAATGTAGGCGACGGGATCTTGCCCGACGCTGACACAGGTGCCGACGTCCAACTGGAGGATGAAGTCCTTCCCGGTATTTGCCGCTAGCACTTCGATGGGTAACTGACCTTCCAGCGGTTCGAATTCCACATGGTGATTGTGGAAGCCGGTGCGCATGTTATGCGACTTCAGTTTCTCGCCGACTGCACTTAGTTTTCCGGCCAAAGCTTTCCAGTCATCAAGCTTGTTCATCTTACCGCCGGCGCTCGATTGGATGAGCATGTTACTGCCGAGGATCTGGTTAAATTCAATAGCCTTGTCGAGTTGTTCGAAAAGCGTCTTACCACTATTGTGGGTACTTAGACACTTCAAGTTCACGGCATCCATCGCCTTACGCAGGTCTTTCACTTGCGCTAGCGGATAGTCAATGTAAGGCCCGAAAAATTCCACCACTTCGTACCCCATCTTGCCGATCCGCGTGACGGTGCCGATAGGGTCGGCCTTCAATTCATTGCGGACCGAGTAAAGCTCAATCCCAATGGGGATCTTCTTCACCCGCGCGGCCAGAGCGGCGGGCAAGGCGGACGCGAGGAGTGTGCGGCGAGTGAGTTCCATGTCGCCCTTATTCTATTAGAGTTTAGGCCCTAAAGTTTAGGCCCTAAAGTTTAGGACGGGGCGGCTTAACGACCGTCCACGCATTGACGCCTTGGCGCTTGGCCGGACGCCGATAGACTTTGTCGCCGGCGGCGATGTACATGAGATCGAGGTTCGGGCCGCCAAAGGCGACACTGGCCAGCGGACCCGGCTGCGGCTTGTTCAAAATAGCGTTCACGCGCCCGGCGGGATCCACGATTTGGAGGCCGAGGTTTGTCGTGACATAGAGGAAGCCTTCGGTGTCGACGGCGAGCCCGTCGGCGCTCGAGCGCGGAGTGGGGTCGAAGAGTTCCAGACGATGGAAGGGCTCGCCATTCACCAACGAACCATCGATGGCACGTTGAAAGCTCCACACCCAGCGATCGGCCGAATCGGAAACGAAAAGCATACTCTGATCCGGCGAAAGCGCGATGCCGTTGGGCGAAACGATCCCCTCGTGCACCACGCGTTTGTTGCGCTGCGCATCGATATAGCCTACGCGATGGGCGGTGGTTTCCGTATAGTAAATCTCGCCCTTGGCGGTCACCGCCAGGTCATTGGCATCAACGTCGGCGATGACGGTTTCGCTGCCGTCCATGGCAAAGGCAACGATCTGCTTGGGCGTCCGCCTGGAAGCGTAGAGTTTGCCGTCGGGAGCGAAACGGAGGCCAGAGACCATGCCGGGCTTGTCCTTGAAAACGGTCGCCTTTCCATCCACGCCAATCCTCCAAAGCTTGTCCGCGCGGACGTCGGTGAAGTAGAGGTTCCCTTCACGATCGAAGGTAGTGCCTTCCGCGAAAGTGTGCCCTTGGCTTACCACCTCCCAGCCTTTGGTGGCGTCGACAAACTGCTCAATCGGCTTAGTACCGTTGCGGGTGGGGCCATTGCGCCACAGCCAGCGCAGCGCGTCGGGCAGGATGGCGGAACCGTGGATGCCATTGTGCCCCTCGTTGCCCACGACCCAGGTTTGGTCATAACCGGCGTAGGCGAGGGCCATCTGGATGTCTTCGTTGGCGCGGAACCAACTGCCGGCGTAGATGCTTTGGTCGTTGCGGCCATCCTGCAGGAAGATGCGCAGGGGCTTGGGTTCGGTCTTGCGGATGAGCGAGCTGAGCGTCTGGGCGCCGCGCAGGTTGGTGAAGCTGCCGATGTAGCTGAGAACGCGGCGGAACTGGTCGGGGCGATGCCAGGCGGCGATGAGCGCGGCGCTGGCACCCGAGGAAGATCCAGCAATGGCACGGTCGTTCGGATCCTGGGAAAGATTGAAGTTGGCGGCGACGGCCGGTACGAGGTCGTCGGCCAGAAAGCGTGCGTAGCGGTCGCTCATGGCGTCATATTCGAAGCTGCGGTGGAAGCGGTCCTGGGATTCGGCAGTGAGAGCAGGGGTGACGCCGGGGTTGACGAAAATGCCAATGGTGACAGGCATTTGGCCCTGGTGGATGAGGTTATCGAGGACGATGGGCGCCCGAAAACGTCCGGTCTCGCTGATCCAGCCACCGCCATCCTGCACGACCATGACGGCGGCGGGCTTGGCCGCCTGGTACTGAGCGGGGACGTAGACCCAGTAGTCGCGGGTTGTGCCGGGGTACACCTTGCCCGTAAGCGTGTATTTTGTTACTTGGCCGACCGGAACACCCGGATGGCGCTCATGATCGGGGCCCAAGGGGTACTCCTGGGCGAGCAGTGGCCAAGCAACGAAAAGGAAGCAAGTGAGACGCATCAAAAACATACTATCGCTTTTGCCGATGGCGGTGATAGGCAGGGGAATTTGATATTGACGAGGGATTGGTAAAAGCTAGTAAGTGAATTCACCGAAGCGTTCCCCACGATTTTGGCATCCAACAGGGGAAGCTGCGAAGTGGCCAAGTTTCGCCATCGACGCCAAAGTTATCGAAATTTCACTAGGAGTTACCCAACTAATGCTGGGAGTTGGTCAAACGTTTCCGAAGTTCCATTTGAAGGCTACGGTAAGCCTCGATAAGGACAAGGCATTCGAAAATATTTCGGACGAAAGCTATCCGGGCAAGTGGAAGGTGATCTTCTTCTGGCCGAAGGACTTCACGTTCGTCTGCCCCACGGAGATCGCCGCGTTCGGCAAGGCGAACCGCGATTTCAATGATCGCGACGCGCAGGTGCTGGGTGGCAGTACGGACTCGGAGTTTGTGCATCTGGCGTGGAGGACACATCACGAGGAACTGCGCAACCTGCCGTTCCCGATGCTCTCCGACATCAAGCATGAGCTCTCGAAGGAGCTTGGCATTATTGACCCCAACGCCGGCGTTTGCCAGCGCGCAAGTTTCATCGTTGACCCGCAGGGCACCATCCGTTGGGTGAGTGTAAACGACCTTTCGGTGGGCCGCAACGTCGACGAAGTGATCCGGGTGCTGGATGCCCTGCAGACCGACGAGCTTTGCCCTTGTAACTGGAAGAAAGGCGAGGCGACGCTGTAACTCAACCGACGCGCGAATTATTCCCGCTCGCAAGTCGCTGGTGGGCATTTTGAATTAGGAACTTACTATGACTTACGAAACATTTCTCGACGCAATCCCGGACTATGCCAAGGACTTGAAGCTGAACCTCACCAGTTTGTTGAAACAAGCTGAGTTGACCGAGCAGCAGACATGGGGCACCGTGATCGCCGCGGCGATGGGCGCCCGCCAAAGCCAACTAGCGAGGATCCTTTTGGCGGAAGCCGCGAAGGTGGCGACGCCCGAGACGCAATCGGCGGCCAAGACTGCTGCGGCCGTGATGGGGATGAACAACATCTACTACCGCTTCACCCATATGTTTCAGGACGACACTTACTCGTCGATTCCCGCGCGATTGCGGATGAACGGCATCCGCACGCATGGCGGAGATGCGGTGGATTTTGAACTTTACTGCGTCGTGGTATCGGCGATCAATGACTGCACGATGTGTGTTACTTCGCACGAGCGGGTCCTAAGCGATAAAAGTATGAACAAGGAGTCGATTGCGGCAGCGGTTCGTTTGGGCGCCGTGATTCACGCCCTCGCCTTGGTTTGGGACAGCGAATCTTTGGGCTAGGGCACAACCCGTTCCCTTCGGTCGCGGCTGGTGAAGCTGCTCGCTCAGCGCCGAACTACTTCTTCTTCTTCGCCACAACCTTCGGGAATACGAACGCGGTCACCGCACCCTCGGCCGCCGAGGAAACGTCGCGAATGTACTTCGCAAATACGCCCACCCGGTACTTGGGTTCCGGCTTCACCCACTTCTTGAAACGAGCCTTTACTTCCTTCTCGCTCACCTCGAGCTCGATGGTGCGCTTCACCAGATCGATCGAGATCATGTCGCCCTCTTCCACAATGGCGATGCGGCCTCCGTCGACGGCTTCGGGGGCCATGTGGCCGATGCTGAAGCCCCGTGTCGCTCCGCTGAAGCGGCCGTCCGTCATCAACGCAACCGTCTCACCCAAGCCGGACCCGGCGATGGCGCCCGTGACGCCGAGCATCTCGCGCATCCCGGGACCGCCCTTCGGCCCTTCGTACCGGATCACGACCACGTCGCCCGCTTTGATCTTGCCCTTCAGCACCGCTTTCATGGCCGGCTCTTCGCTGTTAAAGACGCGGGCCGGGCCGCGGTGGGACTTCTTCTCGATGCCGGTAACCTTCAGCACCGAGCCTTCCGGGCACAGATTGCCCTTCAGGATCATCAAGCCGCCGGACTTCTTGATCGGACTGGCGAGCGGCTTGATGACGTCCTGCCCCTTGGTCTCCTTGGCCTTCGACGCTTCCTCGCCGATGGTCTTGCCGGTGATCGTGAGGCACTTGGGATTGACGTAGCCGCCGTCGACAAGGCGCTGGGCGAGCACCGGAATGCCACCGGCCTCATACATATCGGCGGCGGTGTACTTACCGGCCGGCTTGAGGTCAAGGAACAGGGGCGTCTTAGCGCTGATGCGCTGGAAGTCGTCGATGTCGAGCTTTACGCCCGCTTCCCTGGCCATGGCCAGGAGGTGCAGGACAGCGTTGGTGGAGCCACCACCGGCGGCCACCGAGGCAATCGCGTTGTCGAAGGCCTGGCGCGTGCAAATGGCGCGTGGACGCAGGTTCTGCTTCACCGCTTCGACGATCAATTTGCCGCACTCAAAGGCGGCCTTGGCTTTCAGCTCGTGCGGCTGCGGAATGGAGTTAACGCCAAAGGGCGACAGGCCGATGAGTTCCAGCAAAGTGGCCATGGTGTTGGCGGTGAACTGGCCACCACAGGCGCCCGCGCCAGGGCAGGCGGCGTTCTCAATGGCCAGCAGTTCGGCGGCATCGATCTTGCCGGCCGCATGGGCACCCACGGCTTCGAAGACGTCCTGGATGGTGATGAACTTGTCTTTGTACTTGCCCGGCATGATGGAGCCGCCGTAGAAGACGAGCCCGGGCACATTGAGGCGCAATAAAGCCATGGCGGCGGCGGGATTGGTCTTGTCGCAAGCGGTCATAGCGATCACGCCGTCGAACATATAGCCGCGGGCGGTGAGCTCAATCGAGTCCGCAATCAAGTCGCGGCTTACCAGGGAGGCCTTCATACCTTCCGTGCCCATGGTCACGCCATCGGAGATGGCGATAGTGTTGAACTCCATGGGCGTGCCACCGGCGGCGCGGATGCCCTCTTTTACCGGCCCGGCGAGTTCGCGCAGGCGAATGTTGCAAGGCATGGTCTCGATCCAGGTGTTGGCGATACCGATGATCGGCTTCTTTAAGTCTTCGTCGGTGAAGCCAACGGCTTTGAGCATGGAGCGGGCCGGCGCGCGGTCTGGCCCTTGGGTGATCGTATAAGACTGCAGTTTCATGAGGCGCTCTCATTTTACTAGAATCGAAGCCATGACCGTATCACGCCGCAATGTTTTATTCGCACCGCTGCTGCTGCCGGGTGGGAACGGCATCACGCGAACGTTGCATCGCGCGTCGCCCGGCCCCGGAGTGGCAGTGTGGAGCTTCGCTTATTACACGGAGATCGAGGGCGTGCGCCTGCGATCGGTGGAGCAGCACCTCTCCCGCTCGGACACCATCGACGTGGCCTATACGCGCGACTCCGCCGACAACGGGCGCACTTGGAGCGAACCGACGAAGGTGATCACCGGCGAACGGCGCGCCGGCGGCATGTGGCGCAAGCATCTGCGCGCCGGTGTGGTGCATCAAGGCAGGTTACTCGAGTTCTGGAATGAAGGCTTACTGCCGAACGACGATCCGCTGGATGGTCTGCGGCGCTGGAGTATCTTCTCGCAGGATGGCCAGTTGATGGGCGAGGGCTGCACATCGGAACATCCCTGGCCGGGAGTGTTTCAAGGCAAAAACTGCGCCATGCTAGGGGACCAGGCCTGTACGCCGGTGGTGGACGGCCCACGCATGCTGCTGCCGGTGGAGCTATCGCTGTTTCAGGAGAACGGCCAGTTCTACAATCCCGGCGGTGGCTACACTTACTCCGATGCCGCCGTGGTCATCGGCAGGATACGCGCAGGCCGCTACCGCTGGCACATGACGAAGCCGCTGAAGGGCGATCCGGCCAGGACCACCCGCGGCTTGGTGGAGCCCACCATCGTCAAGCTCGATGGCCGGCGATGGCTGATGGTGCTGCGCGGCTCAAACGACCGGAAACCCGCGCTGCCCAGCTACCGCTGGTTCAGTGTCTCCGAGGACGGCGGCGAAACCTGGCTCGAAGCCAAGCCGTGGACTTTTACGAACAGCAAGCCATTCTTCAGCCCCAGCGCTTGCTCGCAACTGCTGCGGCACTCCTCGGGCCGGATCTTCTGGCTAGGCAATATTGTGCCCGCCAACCCACGGGGCAACCGGCCCCGGTATCCCTTCTGCGTGGGCGAAGTGGACCGCAGGTTGGGCTTGCTGCGCGAAGAGAGCCTGCGCCAGGTGGACGATCGGCAGCCGGGCGAGGACGAAAGCCTGATGCTGTCGAATTTCTATGCACGCGAGGATCGGGTAACGGGAGACATCATCCTGCACATGTCGCGCCTGTTTCCCCTGGTCTCCGGCTGGGCCGGCGACGCCTTCGACTACCGGATTCCGGTCCAAAAACATAGTCGGAGTAAGTTGTAACCCCTACACTGAGGGTGGGTTACGCGCCTGTTGATAATTACTTCTCGATTGACAAGCGGAAGCCCCCAGCAGAACCTACGGCCACTTGGGTATCCTATAAGCCAAGGCCCCGATGCCCTCCAATGTAGTTGCTATCTATCCCGGTTCGTTTGACCCCATTACCAATGGCCACCGCGACATTATTGAGCGTGGCCACAAGCTGGTGGGCAAGCTGATCGTGGCCGTGTTGGGCAACGAAGCGAAGGTGCCGTTGTTTAGCGTGGAAGAGCGGGTAGAGATGTTGCGAGAGGTGGTGCGGCCGTACAGCAACGTCGAGGTGACCTCGTTCCATGGTTTGCTGGTGCACTTTGCCGCCCAGCAAGGAGCCACCGTGATTTTTCGGGGCATCCGGGCCATCTCCGATTACGAGCATGAATTGCAGATGGCGCTGATGAACCGGCGACTGCAACCGCGCATCGAAACCGTCTTCCTGATGGCGGGCGAGCAGTATTCGTTTATCAGTTCCCGGCTGGTAAAAGAGGTAATTAAGTTGGGCGGGAATATCAGCGGGCTGGTGCCACCATTGGTGGAAGACCGGTTACGCCAGAAGGTTAAGGGAGATGTCTAGCGTGGAAGCCCAATCGTTCCTTTCGGAACGCAATGCGTTGATTAGTGTTTCGTCCACCATGAAGGTGGCTGCTGAAGCCGACCGGCTGCGCCGGGAAGGGGCCGATGTCGTCGACTTTAGTGTCGGCGAGCCGGACTTCCCTACCCCGGACAACGTCAAGCAGGCGGCGATCAACGCCATTCACGGTAACTTCACCAAGTACACTCCGGCCGCGGGCATCGTCGAGTTGAAGCAAGCCATCGTCGACCGCCATCGCGAGGACTACGGTACCGACTACGCCGCCAACGAGTGCGTCGTCACGGTGGGTGGCAAGCATGGCATCTTCAACCTCACCCAGACCGTTTTAAACCATGGCGACGAAGCCATCATCCCGATTCCTTACTGGGTCACCTTCAAGGACGTCGTGAACTACGCCGGCGCCAAGTGCGTCTTCGCGCAAACCAACGAGGACGAAGGCTTCGTGCTCACCGCGGCGATCCTCGAGCGCTACATCACGCCCAAGACGAAGCTGGTGGTGATCAATTCGCCCAACAACCCGTCGGGCTCGGTGATGTCCCGGGAGGACTTCGAGAAGATTTACTGGCTCGCGAAGAGGCACAACTTCCTTTTGATGACCGACGAATGCTACTGCCGCTTCCTGTATGAAGACGAGCCGTTTTCGATCGCCAGTATGCCCGAAGCCAAGGAAAATGTCGTGGTCTGCGGGTCCTTATCGAAGACCTATGCGATGACCGGTTGGCGCATTGGCTTTACGCTGTCGACAGCTACGCTGGCCTCGGCGATGACCAAGCTGGCTAGTCATTCCACGTCGAACCCCACCTCGATCGCCCAGAAGGCGGCTGTCGAAGCGGTGCGCGGCCCGCAGGATTCCATCGTCACGATGATGGCCGAATACCGCCGCCGCCGGCAGTTTGTGGTGGAGCGGCTGCGCCAGATGCCCGGCGTGAAGACGCAGATGCCGCGGGGCGCCTTCTACGCCTATCCGAATTTGGGCCCCGTGCTGGGCAAACCGGGAGTGGAGACACCGTTCGCTTTCGCCGAAACGCTGCTGAAGGAAGAGCAAGTCGCCACTGTGCCTGGCGAAGCCTTCGGCACGGACAAGCACATCCGCATCTCGTATGCGACTTCCATGGAGCAGATCGCCAAGGGGCTGGACCGGTTGGAACGCTTCATCCGGGCCCGGGTATAGCCCTCCCAGGCATCTGCCGATAGCAGGCCTAGAGAGACCATGGGGCCGATTCAACTAACGCAAACGTTCTACGACAAGGTGTGGGGAAGCCCGGCGCTCGCGCCTTGGTTCCCGCAGCACGATGGTGGCAAAGTGGGCGAGGTGTGGCTGACGCATCAGCCGGATCTGCCGCTGCTGTTCAAGTTCCTCTTCACCACCGAACGCCTGTCGGTGCAGGTGCATCCAGACGACGATTATGCCGGACGGCACGAGAATTCGCGCGGCAAGACCGAGATGTGGCGGATTCTGAGAGCCGATCCGGGCGCCGAAATTGCCTTGGGGTTTCGAAAGGCGATCACGCGGGAGCACGCCTTGGCCGCCGCCCAAAGCGGTGAGATCGTCGACCTGTTGCGCTGGCTTCCGGTGAAGGCTGGCGAGACCTACTTTGTACCGGCGGGCACGGTACACGCCATTGGCGCGGGCATCGCCCTGTGCGAAATCCAGCAGCAATCGGACGTCACTTACCGGCTGTTCGACTACGGCCGGCCCCGTGAACTGCACTTGGACCGGGGCTTTCTGGTGGCGGACCTGAGCCCGTATGAAGGCAAACGGAGCAAGGTCCGGTGCCCGTACTTCGCCACCGAGGAAATTGGCTTCACCGGCAGTTTGAGCCTTCGTACGGGAGCGGAATTCACGGCATTGCTCATGCTCGAAGGTGAGGGTGCCATCAACGGTGCGGTTTTCCGGATGGGGCAAGGCTGGCTATTGCCGCAGAACGACGAAGTCGTGCTGGAGACCAAAACGCCGGTCCGGCTGATGCAGGTAATCGAGCCCTAAAGACCAAAAGAAAAAGCCCCCATCGCGCGGAGCGCTGGGGGCTTTTTGCGTGGACTGGCGTTAGCGCACCGAGAGCGTGACGCCGGGCTGGCTTTGGCCAGATCCGACGAAGACTTCGACCGCCGTACTGATGCCGGTAGGCGTGTTCGCGGGGAGCCGGAAGTTGATCTGCATCAAACCCGACACTAGCGTGGGCGCCGAACCCGCGTAGAAGATATCCGCCGCCGGCACTTCGATGCCGCCGACGCGCACCCGAACGGCCCCCAATGGCCGCTTCAGGTTCGAGCCGATCACTTCGCCATCGACGCCTGCGGGGGTAGTGGCGCCTTCACCCGTGACGTAGATCACCACGATCGAACCAGCGGGAGCCGGGTTTGACGGACCATTAAAGGTGCCATTTTCATTAATCGCAGCAGCCTGACGGCCGTCCGCGGTAAAGACACCAGGCGCCGCATCCACCAAGCGAGGTTCAATCACGTTGGAGACGATGTTGTTGTACTCCACCGTCATGCGAGCCGAAGCGCGGCCAGCCATGGAGTAAGGCACCACCGCGTTGATCTGGGTGGCGCTGGCGTAGAGGATCGGAGCTGGAACTCCGTCGAAGAGTACCCGCACACCCACCAGAGAGGTGGTGAAGCGGCCGCCGACGATTTGCCCATTCACCGCCGTCGTGGGGCCCAGGTTAGTACCCACCAGCGAGATAATCATGCCGGGCGACAAGGAACCTGCCGTAAAGGTGGCCGCGTTGGCGAAACCGGCAACGTTGGGGATGGGGACTTGATCCACCTGCAGGTTGACCGTGATCACCGTAGCCTGCGCACCGCTGCTGGCACCGGTAGGCGTAATGGTGAGTCGGCCAGTGTAGGGCCCCGCCGTGAGACCGGTGACGTTGGCCGTCACGCTGAGAGTGGCGGGTGTGGTGCCGGAGACGGGAGTGCCGGAAAGCCACGTGGCATCGCTCTGCACGTTATAGGCTACTTGCGTCGCACCGGGGTTCGACGAACTCAGCTGGATGAGTTGCGCGGGTGGATTGGGTTGTCCCACACGGCCAGCGAAGGTGAGCGTGGCCGGAGTGACCTGTAAGGACGCCGAGGGTACCACGGTGAGCGTAACGTTAATCTGCGGACTGTTGGGCGAGTTAGCGCCGAAGACGGTGATGGTTGCCGTATAGACGCCGGCCGGCAGCGAGGCAGCGGTGCCATTCAGCGCCACCTGCAGGAAGCCGTTGGTGAGGCCGCCGCCATTGACACTGAGCCAGTTGCCGCCAACTGGCGATTGCACCGCCGAGGTGAAGCTGAACTGAGTGGGCAGTTGGCTGGTGACCTGGACGGGTTGTTGCGCCGGCAAGCCTCCGCCTTGTAACTGAGTAAAGCTCAGCGTAGTCGGAGTGACCTGCAGGGCGGTGGCTTGATTGACGGTCAACGTGACCGGGATGACCAGCGGGGTATTGCCGGTGCTGGGGGCCGTGATGACGATGGTGCCGAAGTAAGTGCCATCACCCAACAGGGCCGGATTCACGCTAACGACCAGAGCGGAAGGAGTAACGCCGGAGAAGTTATTCACCGACAGCCAATTGGTGGGCGAGTTACTCACGGTCGCGTTCACCGAGTAATTGAAGTTACTGCTGGAACTGGAGATCTGGATGGTCTGCGGTTGGGTGCCGCTGCTGCCGCCGCTACCGAAGATCAGTTCACTCTTGTCGACGCTAATCAGCGACAAGGAGCTGACATTCAGGGTGACGGGGATGACGAGGGCGCTGGAGGCGTTGCCGCTGGTTACGGTAACGCTGCCGGTGTAGATGCCCGTGCCCAAGCCGAAGGGCGAGGTGTTGATCGTGAGCGTGGCGGGGGTGGTGTTGGAGTTTACCGTCGCCGATAGCCAGCCGGAGCCGGTGATGGTGGAGGTACTCACGGTAACGTTCAACTGGCCACTGGTGGAGGTTATCTGGCGTGCCTGCGCGGGCGGCTGTGAGCCATTGAACTGCGCATTGAACGTCATCGGCGTCGTCGACATGGTCAACAAGGCGTTCCCGCTGACATTCAAAGTAACGTTGATGACGGAATTGTTATTGGCCGTTCCCGATGCACTGACCGTTACCGAGCCGGTATAAGTGCCGGCGGCAAGGGTGCTCGCAATGTTATTCACCAAACTGAGGGCGAAAACACCGGGCGTTTGCAAACTGGCCGGGGCCGCGGCCAGCCAGTTACCGCCGTTCGAGGTGCTGACGTTCACGCTAGCCGACACGTTACTGCCGTTCGACGTCGTCACCAGGATGGGCCGGGGCGAAGGCAGGGCCTGGCCAGTCTGGTAGTTGAAAGTGACCGACTGTTGACCGAGCTGGAGTACGGGATTATTCGTAATTTCAAAAGTGACTGGCAAGTTGGTGGTTAAGCCGCCGCCAGTAACCGTAACATTGCCCGAATAAGTTCCCACAGCGAGGCCAGACGGGTTAACGCCAACCGTCACCGTTCCGGGGGTGCTGCCACTGGAGGAACCCGCCTGCAGCCAGGGCTGGTTGGTGGACACCGCGAAGGCAATGCTACTACCGGCAGTGGTAACCTGCACCGTCCGCTGTTGCGGAGCGACGCCGTTCGGTTGGGCGACGAAACTGAGTGTCGTGGGGCTGAGCGTAAGCTGCGCGCCGCCGCCACCGCCGACGCCGCTGGAGACGATTAAGGTGATGGGCAGGGCGAACGGACTACCGACCGGACTATTGCCGACACTGCCACTGTTGACAAAGACGGTACCCGGATAGATGCCAACCGGGAAGCTCGAAGGGTCTAACGATACGGTGATCGAAGCCGGAGTGACGTTGCTGTTTGTGGACACAGTAAGGGCGCCGGTAGACGAGTCCGTCGTCACCGTGATGGGCACCTGCACGTTGTTGGTGGTCGAAATGGTGATCACGCGCCGCAGAAGAGTCGTGGTGCCTGGCGTCACCGTGAAGATTGCGCCGGCTGGGCTGGCCACCAAATTGGCGGTGGAATTACTGGAGACAATGAGGTCCACGGGAATGCTGGTGGTGGGGTTGGTGGCGCCGGTAACAGTCGCATTCAGGGAACCACTATAGGTTCCGACCGACAGACCCGCCGTATTGGCGGACACCGTTACCTGGCCGGGAGCCGTACCCGAATTGGGGTTCACACTCAGCCATGATCCGCTGGAACTGGCCGACAGTGAGAAGGGCACACTGGTGCCGGTGGACGTAGCGATCTCTAGGGCCTGGGTGCTCGACAAGCCCGCAGTGATGTAAAACTTCATCGGAGTGGGCCCAAAAACTACCGTGGGAGCAACACCGCCACCGCCACCCTGAGTGGTGCCCGTGATGACAAGAGTTACGGGGACGTTGACCGTGGAATTTAAGGCACCTGGAGCCTGCAGGAGGATATTACCCGAGTAAGTGCCAGCAGCGAGCGTCTGCAGCACAGAGTTATTAACGGATACCACGAAGTTATTGAGGGTACTTAGCGAGGTGGGGGTCACATTTAACCAACCGCCCCCGGAAGTAGTACTGCCCGTCGCGGTGACATTGAGCGTATTGGACAAAGTGGAGGAGACCTGCAGGGTCTGCGAATTCGGGAAGGCGCCCGAGGAACCGGCGTAATTGAACGAAAGGCCAGAGGGGCTGATTTGCAATTGATTGCTGGCGCTGATCGTCATGGAGACGGGAATAATAAAACCATTATTGGAGGCACCCGATGCACTCACCATAATCGAGCCTTGGTAAGTGCCCGGGGTCGGGATTCCGGCCGCGCTGGCACGGATGGTGGCCGTACCCGCCGTGGTACCCGAGCCATTAAAGATGGTGAGCCAGGGCGTGCTAGTGCTGAGCGAATAAGCAATCGGCGTGCTGGTGCTCGAGGTGAGCGAGAGCAATTGATCGGCGTTGCCGCTGAGCGCGAGATTGTAGGTAAGCTGGCTCTGCGAGAAGAGCAGGGTGCTAGTGCCGGTGCCACCGCCCCCACCGCCCGTAACGCCAGTAACCGTAAGGCTGACCGGAATCTCGACCAGGGTGTTCGATACCGGACCATTCGCCGTACTGACATTGATTTGCACCTTGCCGGTGTAAGTGCCATTCGCCAGACCCGTCGGATTCACCGAAACGATGGCCGCCGCGTTGCCTGTGATTTGCGAGCCGCTCGGGCTCGCCAAACTGGCGGACAGCCAGCTTTGTCCGCCGATATCGGTCACCGCCCCGACCGTCGCGGTCTGCACGGGAGTATTGGGATTTAAACCCAGCGAAACAAACTGACTGGTGGGAATAGAGCCGCCGCCGACGAAGCTAAAACTAAGAGTGCTAGGATTGAAAGTAACAATCTGGCTGGTGGTTACCGTCATCGAGACATTGACCGTGGTAGACGCTACACCCACCGTCGACGAACTGATCGTCAGTTGGGCGGTGTAGTTGCCAACGGCCAGGTTCCCCGGGTTGACGCCAACCGTCACCGAACCAGGCGTATTGCCGGTCGCGCCAGCCAGCGTCAACCAGTTCACTGACGGATTGATCGGAGTAACATACTGCGACGCGACGCTATAGGCCACCACGGCACCGTTGGATGTATTCAGGTTGAGGATGCGGGAAGCGGTGCTCGAAGGTTGCACGCTAATCGTAATGGGATTGGGGCTGACCGTAAAGCTGGGAGGCGAGGAGACTACCAGCGTCACGGGAATATTGACCGAAGTGAGGCCGGAGGCGGAGAAAATTAAGGTAGCGGTATAGGTGCCGAGCGGCAGCGAGCCCGCAATGGTGGTTACCGTGACGGTGGTGGGCACAGACGTAGTACCCGTCGTGCCGCTGCTGACCGGGTTGGTGGTGAGCCAGTTCGTCGCACCCGACCCATAGGTGGTTTGCAACGTATAGCCGATGGGCGAGCCCGTCGTCACTCCGATGGCCAAGCTGGAGGATGGATTGGTGCTGCTGCCACTGATGACGCTGAAGTTGAGCGCCGAGGGGTTGATCTGGAATTGCTGGGAGGACGACACGACCAAAGTAACTAAAATAGTGGTACCCTGCCCGCCGCCGCTCGGGGTGAGCGTCAGCGTGCCGTTGTAGGTGTTCGCCGTCAAACCGACCGCACTCGCAATCACCGTCAGCGTGCCCGGCGACGGACCCGGGTTACCACCCAAATTAGTCGTGAGCCAAGTGGCCGAAGAAGATGCGGTGTAGGTGATAGCGTTACCCGCATTGGAGATGCCCACATTCTGCGACTGGCCCTGCCCGCCAGGCAGGGCACTGAAAGTGAGGGCCGTCGAGGTAGGCGTGAGGACACCCGCGCCGCCGCCGCCACCGCCAGTTCCCACGGAAAACGTCACCGGCACCTGAATGCTATTGGGGCTGCCGGTGATGGTGAGGTTCACGGCACCGTTATAGGTGTTCTGCGCTAGGCCGGAGGGATCAGCCCGTACCGTCACACTAACCGTATTGCCAGGATTGCTGACATTGCAACCGATCTGAGGGGTGGTGCAACCGGATACCGCGGCAACCACGACGCGCAGCCAGCTGCCGCCAGCGGTGTTGACCGTCAAGGTTTGACCGTTGCCCCCGGTTACCGTCAAAGTTAGCGTCTGGGTCACCACTGTTGTGGAGCTCGCCGGCGCGCTGAGCGAAACCGATGATGGGCTTGCCGCCACAGTCTGCGCCGCCACGCGCGGCGACAGCGCCGCCACGCAAACACCAATCAGAGCGATGCTCGAAAACGAATTACCGATCTTCATTGAGATCTCCTCCAAAAAAAACTTACGTAAATTCTGATTCTTTGGCCTGATTTTTTGGCCGGGGGACACGAAACATTGGACGCTGGAAAGATAGACGGCGGGGACGCGGACGGGGATACAACTAATGTTAAGCCGAGTGGCATGGCTGCTGTCAAGGGTCATTCTCCGCTAGCGGAGGTGCAAATCCCTTAATTTCCTTTACTTGAGCTTATCGTGGCTTGTAAATTTTTTCAAACTTGTTTCTGAAGTTTAACAGGCGAAACTGTCCAGAAGACTCTGCGGTGAGCAAAAGATTGCCTCCACCGGGCGATTGGAGGTTGGCAATGTAGGGATCTTCTACATTAGCTTCCTTGCCGGCGGCGACGGCAAAGTGGAGTTGCCACAGGTCTTCCAGGCCCGGCGAAGACTTGAAGGTCTGCCACGAGGAGGCATCGCCCCCCTTCTTAGAGCCGTTATTTATCACCACGACGCGGGGGGCCAGCGCGTGTACGAGCGCTGGCGGATTGGATTGGTCGGAGCCGTGGTGGGTGCCCAGCAACACATCAAGCTTGCCGAGTTTGTTGGTGGGGCAAGCCAGGTCAGTCTCTTTATTCCAGGTTAGGTCGCCCAGGTCGGCAAAACGAAACTTGCCATAGGTGAGGACAAAGCCGACACTACGAGCATTCTCACTGGGATCCTCGGCTTTGCGAGTTGCTGCGACGCAGAGCGGATTGGCCGCACCCGCACCGGGGAGAGCCTGGGTGAGCAATTCACCGCGGGCGGAGACGATTTTGATGTCGAGGCCTTTGAGGTTGAGACTATCGCCGGGCTTGACGACGGTGGTGGTAGCTTTGGCCGCTGCCCGGTCCCAACCCTCCTGGAGGTTGTCAGGGCCCTTGCCGGTTTCGGTATTCTTGCCGTGGACGATGAAGTTGGCGATCGGAAAGCGTTCGGCCAGTTGAGTAACGCCGCCGACATGGTCGGTATGGAAATGGGTAATCAGCAGATGGTCTATCCGCTTGAGGCCGGCCTTTTTGGCGGTTTGGACAATGCGGTCCGCGTCGCGGCCCTGCTGGCCGGGCCAACCGGTATCGACGAGCAAGGATTGGCCGGAAGGCGACACGATCAACGTGCATTGCCCGCCTTCCACATCAATGAAGTAGATGGTCAGTGGTTTGGCCGCCACCAGGGGCAGAGCGGCCAGGAGTGCTAAAAGGGGGAGGACTTTCCGCATGCGGGTCATCCTACCATGGCTCGTCTTATGATGATAGGAACGCTCTGCACCGAGCTTACGTAAATAAGTTTAGAAAGTGCGAGCGAGACTTGGTAAAAAATATGCTTTTTTGCAGCAATTGCGGCGGACCGGTAACCCCCGGCGATACTTTTTGCGGGAAGTGCGGCACGCGCCAGCCAGGTGCGGACGCGCAGGCGTCGGATCAGACGGGGCCGCCACTGTTAAAAACGGCAAGCAACAATGCATTGACGCCGCAAACGGCGTCCACGCTTTGCTATGTGCCTTGGTTTGGGTGGCTGGCGGCGATCTACGTCCTGGCCGCGGAGCGCTTTCGCCAGGAAAGCGATGCCCGCTTCCACGCCTTTCAGGGCCTGTACCTGTTTGTGGTGTGGCTGATTGTCGACTGGGTGGTCGCCCCGCTGTTCCGCTTCCCCTTTATGCCCGGC
>JAYVUQ010000234.1:0-17039 GCA_043787785.1 Bryobacteraceae bacterium | reverse complement strand
ATATGCAAACCAGTATCTTGAAGCTGCTCGATGACGTAGCCGGTGTCGCTCACGGCGACTTAACTAAAGAAGCCGAAGTTACTGCCGAAATGACCGGTGCCATTGCCGACTCATTCAATTATATGATCGTCGAGTTACGAGGCATCATCGGTTCGGTGCAGGACACCACCGCTCGTGTTGCTTCTTCGACGCGCACCATCAAAGCCACCGCCGAGCGGCTGGCCGAAGGTTCGGTGCAGCAGAGCCAACGCGTCACCGAAGTATCGGCGGCGATCAGCACCATGACCGACTCCATTCAGCAAGTAGCCACTACGGCCTCGACGGCCAGCACCGTGGCCATCCAAGCCTTGGCGGCGGCCCGCGGCGGCAATGAATCGGTGCAGAAGACCGTCGAAGGCATGGACGCCATTCGCACCCACGTGCAGGAGACGTCGAAGCGCATCAAGCGCCTGGGCGAGAGCTCGCAGGAAATTGGCGAGATTGTGCAGTTGATTGAAGACGTTGCCGATCGCACCAGTATTCTGGCCTTGAACGCTTCCATTCAAGCGGCCATGGCCGGGGAAGCGGGCAAAGGCTTCGCCGTGGTCGCCGAAGAAGTAGAACGCTTGGCGGAACGCGCCACCGGTTCGGCCAAGAAGATCAGCACCTTAATTAAGTCGATTCAAACCGACACCAAGGAAGCCATCTCGGCCATGGAAGAGACGACGCGCGAAGTGGTGGGCGGCTCGAGCCTGGCCAGTGCGGCGGGTTCGCGGCTGGTGGAAATCGAGGCCGTCTCGCAACGCTTGGCCGTCCTGATCGAATCGATCTCGGCCGCCTCGAAGCAACAGGCGCTGGGCTCGGAAGCCGTGTCGCGCAACGTGGCCGTCATCTCGGGTGTGGCCATCGAAACAGCCAACGGCGCCCGCAGCGCTTCGGAGAGCATCCAGTCGCTGGCCGAACAAGCCGAGCAACTGCGCTCCTCGCTGCGCCACTTCCGCCTGCCGGAGGATGGCCGCCGCCCGGCTGCCGACCGCGATGTGGTTGCCGCCTAGGAAGCCCCTATGCCCTCGCTACATGACCGCGAGGTCGTAGACGGCTTCACCATCGAGGTGGCCGGATACTTTCCTCAAATTGAGAGTGCGCTGGCCAGTTTGTCACGCTGGCCGGCCGACGCGGCCGCTTTAGAGCAATCGCACCGGCTTTTCCATTCCATTCGTGGCGCTAGCCGCGTGGTGGGCTGCGGCGAGCTGGCTGACCTCGCCACCGCGAGCGAAGCCTTGCTCGAAGCGGTGGCCAACGGCGATCGTGAATTCGATGCGCAAATTGCCGGCCAGTGCCAATCGTCTCTGGTTGCCATGCGGGTCGCGCTGGAGCGGTTTCACCCGCCTGTCCGGCCTCAACCCGCGCCCGAACTAGACATCGACCCGGAACTGGTGGAAGGCTTTTTGCTCGAAGCCGAAGAACACTTTGGCCGCATCGAGCAGCACCTGCGCGGGCTCGACCGCTCGCCGGACCGGGCCGTCGCCCTCGGTGAAATCCGCCGTTCCGTGCATACCCTCAAGGGCTCCGCAGGCATGGTCGGATTTCCCGAAATTAGCCAATTGTCCCATCGCATGGAGGACTTACTCGATTCGCTGGTCGAACGGGGCCAGACGTACGATGCCGACGTCCACGACCTCCTCATCACCACTTACGATGTGCTCGTCGACCTCGCCGGAGTTGGCACCGGCGCGGTAGAGAATCGGGCCGAGGCGCTCGAGATTCTCTATTCCGCCTATAACGAGCTAGTACCTCCGCGCGCTGAAGATCACGAAATGTTTGAAGTGGCCACCCGCGGGCACCCGGGCGGCGAAGCGCCTTTGCCGGAGCAAGTGGACCCCAACAAATACGTTCGCGTGCCGCTGGACCGTTTGCGCGAACTCGTCCGCCTGGTGGGTGAGTTACTTGTCAACCGGTCGACATTTGAGCGCAGCTACGCCCGCTTTCAGCATGAGACCTCGGAAGTTAACTTAGTCCTGAAGCGCCTGCGAAGGCTATCGCAGCGTCTCGATACCGACTACGCCACGCCCGCTCTCCTGAAGCCATCGATCCTACGCAGCGGCCACGAGATGAATGCCCGAGGTGAGTTCGACCCGCTCGAACTCGATCGCTATACCGAGTTCCACTTACTCGCTCGCGACCTGAACGAAACGGCGAGCGACATCGGCGCCGCCGGCCATCAACTCGGTGGCTTGCTGGGCGACTTTGACGGTTATCTCACTCGCCTGGGCCGCCTGACGACGGAGTTACAGGACAAGTTACTCGCCCTCAGCATGGTGCCCTTTCAAACGCAAGCCTCCCGCCTGCATCGCACCGTGCGGATCACCGGTGGCAAAGAAGGCAAGCCGGCGGAGTTGACCATCGAGGGCGCCAATGTCGAATTCGACAAACAGGTACTCGAACAGATTTGTGGCCCGTTGGAGCACTTACTGCGCAACGCGGTGAGCCATGGCATTGAAGACGCTGACCAGCGCTTGGCCCTGGGCAAACCGGAGACGGGTAACGTGCTCTTGCGAATCGCTCGCGAGGGTACGGAGATCGTACTGCGGCTTTCGGACGACGGTGCCGGGATTGACTCCGGCCGCGTGCGCGAAGCCGCCGTCCGCCACGGTTTCATGACCGCCGAACAAGCCGCGCAAGCGGGCCAAATGGCCCTCTACGCCATGCTGTTTGAGCCCGGCTTCACGACGGCGCGCGAAGTTACTGACGTCTCCGGGCGCGGTATCGGGCTCGACGTTCTGCGCTCCACCATTGAGAGCCTCAGTGGCTCGATGTCGGTGGATTCCACTGTCGGCCAGGGCACTAACTTTACCATTCGCTTGCCGTTGTCCATGGCGATCACCAAGGTCCTATTGGTGGAGGCGCAAGGCGCGGTATTCGGCGTACCCCTGGCGCCGGTGCAGCGCATCACGCGCGTCGAAATGTCCGAATTGCGCCGCTTGGGGGACACTTGGACGCTCACCGACGGGAAGGACCCGTTACGCTTACTCGAGTTGGGTAGTGAACTGGGGCTCTGCCCGGCACCCAAGGAAGAGGACCTCAACCATCGTCCCGTTCTGGTGCTTCGCCGCGGCGAGCAACGCTACGCCCTCATGGTGGACCGCATTGTCGAAGCGCGCGATGTGGTGCTCAAACCGCTCGGCAAATTAACCCGTAAGATCCCCGGCATCGCCGCCTCTACCTTGCTCGGCGACGGCAGTGTGGTGCTGGTGCTCGAGCCCGCCGAATTGGGTGCCGCCGTCAGCGGGGCCAATCCGCAGCGCCGGTTGACGCCGGCGCCGCGCCGTCCGCTCGAAGTGCTTATCGTCGATGACTCGCTTAGCGTGCGCCGCGTGATGGCCAATCTCTTCCGCGGCGAAGGCTGGCAACCTCGCGAGGCCAAAGACGGCGTCGAAGCGCTCGAATGGCTCGGCCGCGCTACTGACCTGCCGGACGTCGTTTTGATGGACGTCGAAATGCCGCGCATGGATGGATTCGAGTTACTCGCCAGCCTGCGCGCGCATGATAATTACCGGCACTTACCGGTAATTATGGTAACTTCCCGTTCCGGTGACAAACATCGCCAAAAAGCCATTGGCCTGGGCGTGAACGACTACTTAGTAAAGCCTTTTATCGAAGACGCGCTGCTCGAGTTAGTGCGGCATTGGGCGAGGCGTTCCTGATGATTCAACAATTCTTCTTAGTGGAGCGCGGGGGCATGGTCTATGCCCTTCCGTCGGAGTTCGTCACCGGCGTGGAACGCTTCACCAGCTCGCTCGTCCGGCTGGACCTCGCCGTCGGAAGGACTTTGGAAGTGGAACGCATCTCGATGCCCATCGAAGCGCCCACCGAAGCGGCCCGGCGTTTGTCGCCCGGTGCCGAACGAGCCTTGCCCGGCGCGCTCGGCGTCTTGCGATTGCCGCAGGGCTTGGTGCTCGCCGTGGAGCCCGCCTTCTTCACTGCGCCCCCCATCGCCCGCCGCCCCGCCCGTCTGGACGAGCAAGCCGGCGTATGGGGTGCCACGCGCGCCAATGGCGATGCGATGCTGCTGCGCTTAGCCGGCACGCCCGCCCGGCTGTTGCTGCCCGCCGCGCAGGTGCTCGAAGTGATTCCGCAACCGGAAGTGATGCGCCTCGAAACTGTTCGTCACGGCCTTGCCGCGTTAATGGAGTGGCAAGGGCGCGTGCTGCCGGTGTTTGGCTTCAATGAGTTAGCGCCGGAGCGGGTGGCTCTGCTGCGCGGCACCGCCTCATCCGAGGTTTGCGCGGTGATGATTGAAGACCGCGTGGAGCGCACGCACTGGCCGCTCAAAAATATCCATGGTCCGGTTCCGGATTTCATTCCCCCCTTGCCGGTGCGCGGCACCTTCGGCTACGAAGGCCAGCCGTTGCTGATTCCGGACGTCGACCTCCTGGCAGCCTAGCACTCACAGTAGAATCGGAAGCATGACGTTCTCCCGCCGCCAAGCCCTTTCCCGCATGGCGAGCGGCTTTGGCTCGGTGGGCCTGGCGAGTGTCCTGGCCAGCGATAACGCGCCGCACTTCGCGCCCCAGGCCAAGCGCATTATCTATCTGGTGCTCAACGGCGGCTTGTCGCAGATCGATAGCTTTGATCCAAAGCCGATGGTGGATCGCTACGATGGCCAAGCCATGCCCGGCGTGCAGCCCAAGACGGAGAGCAGCTTGGGCCACCTGATGCGCTCGCCGTTCACCTTCGCCCGCTACGGCCAAAGCGGCATTGCGGTGAGCGAGATCTTCCCGCGCATCGCCAGCCGCATCGACGATTTCTGCGTCATCCGCTCCATGCACACCGAAGTGCCGAACCACGAGCCGTCGCTGTTCATGATCAACGCCGGCGCCATCCAGCCGGGCCGGCCTTCCATGGGCGCTTGGATCAACTACGGCCTCGGCACCATGAACCGCAGCCTGCCCGGCTTCGTGGTGCTGTGCCCCGGCGTGCCCGTCGTCGGTCCGCCCCTGTGGGAGAGCGCCTTCCTGCCGGCCGTCTATCAAGGCACCCACATTCGCATGGACGAAAAGGACCCTCGCAAGCTGATCCGTTTCATCGAGAATAAAGACGCTGACCTCGGCCAGCAACGCCGCCAACTCGATCTTTTGGCCCGGCTCAATCAGCGCCACTTGGCCGAGCGCGCCGCCGACCCGCAACTCGAGGCCTCCATCGAAGCCATGGAAACCGCCTACCGCATGCAGACCGAAGCCCCCGACGTCTTCGACATTGCCCGCGAGCCCGCTGCCGTGCGGGACCGCTACGGTGACTCCGCCTTTGGCCGCAGTTGCCTCACCGCCCTGCGCCTTGCCGAACGCGGCGTCCGCATGGTGCAAGTCTATTTCGGCAACTCGCAGCCTTGGGATAACCACGAGGACATCCACGTCCACCGCCGCCTGGCCCGTCAAGCCGACCCCGCCATCGCCTCGCTCGTCGAAGACCTGAAACTTCGCGGACTCTTCGACGACACCTTACTCGTCGTGGGTACCGAATTCGGACGCACACCAGCCGTCCAGAATAGCTCCACCATCAAGCTCCACGCCGGCCGGGATCATAACTCACTCGGCTTCACGATTCTGTTAGCCGGAGGAGGCGTGAAAGGCGGCATGGTCCACGGTGCGACAGACGACTTTGGATTCCAGGCTATCGACAAACCCGTCCATCCCCACGATCTGAACGCCACCTTACTGCACTTACTCGGGCTCGACCATACGAAACTGACTTACTTCTACAGCGGCCGCTATTTTCGACTGACCGACGTCCACGGCAACGTGATTCACGAAATCCTCCGCAATGGCTAACCGCAATCGGTCGGATGCCGCCCCGCGCTACGAAAGCCAGGCTGAGGCTCGGTGGGACAGACCTCCAGATCTGTCCACGCTTGCGAAGTGACGAAACCAACCCGGGAGTTATTGATTTCGTTGGCTTTAAGGGGTTTTCCCGCGCCCGCTGTCTGACCCGCCGATAGTCATGGGGGTGGATACTTTTAGGGTAACAGGCGGTTGGTAGGGTTTCCGGCTAAGTGGTTGAGGGGGTTGAGGAAGAGAGCCGTGAACCAGACCAAGCGCCCAACCCGCTACCGCGCCGGAGCTTGGCTCAAGGCGTAGACCGCGAAAGAGGCTAGCCAGTGTTCGCCGCCGTAGTTGCCTGCCGTCACCTGCGGCAGGGCAGCGCCTAGCAGCTTGGCGGCAGCCGTGAGCAAAGTGGCACGGCGGGCGGGCAGGGCTTGAGCGAGCCCGTACAGGCACCAGGCCCGGCTCAGATACAAGCCATCCAGGTGCACGATCTGGTAATCGCTGCGGTCAGAAACCTGCGGCGGCTTCGTAAGGTTGGCGAGGCCGGGGGCGGTGAGATATTGGTTGAACCAAGTGGGGAACTGTGTCGCTGGCAACACGCGGCGCATCAGGTCGGCTACTTCCAGGCTTGGCGAAAGAAAGTCAGTGCCGTCGGGCTCCTGGATGGCGGTGATGGCGGTCGTGTGGTGGTAATAGTCCTTGGCGCGGGCGACGATCTGGGCTTCGAAGGCCGTATGCTTCGTGGCGCGGGCCCAATCGAGCGCAAACACCAGGCCAAAGGCAGTGTTGGGGTGGACGCCGGTGCGGTTGGGATAGGTTTGCTTCGGGAGATAAGCCGTCCACAGTTGGACAACCAGATTGGTGAGCGGCTGCAGATTGATAGCCCATCGCTTGCCCTGCGGATCGTCCCAAGCGCGAAGCTCTTCGTCGAGCTTTAACAGCCAGGCCCAGCCGTAGGTACGTTCAAAGGTCTTGGCGAGCTTGTAATTCTGGAAATAAGCCGCTTCGGCGGCGATGGATGATGGCGTAAAACTATCGGCGAGGGTGGCGCGGATTTGCGCAGATTTGGCGAGGCCGGGATGGGTTTTCAGCAGCCGCACCAGCATCCAGTGGCCGTGGACGCTCGAATGCCAATCGAGGCAGCCGTAGAAGGCGGGATGCAACTGCTGCGGAGTGAGGAGCGCATCCGATTCGTTCTCTACAGTGTGGCCGGTCTTGTTGGGATACTCCTGCCGAATGCAATGCAACGGAAGATCGGCCAAGCGGGAGGCGGTGGAGAGGTCGAGCATTTGGGCGAACAGAAAGAGCGCGGTCACGCCCTTTAGGTTAGCCCACTAGCGTTGCGGCACCTAAACGGCCCTGGTGCTTTTCGAGGCGGACCTTCAACTCCTGCCGCGCCCGCAGCAGCCGGCTCTTGGCGGCGGCAACCGAGATGCCCAGCGTTTCGGCCACATCCGGCATGGTGCGCTCCTCAATGTCGCGCATCCAAAAGACTTTCTTGAGCAGCGGAGGCATGCGGCTCACCTCCTGATGGAGGATTTGGCTCACTTCCCGGCGACCGAGGTCGACTTCCGGGGTATCGGCTTGGTCACGCAGGTCCAGCGTGCCGACTTCGTCGCCGATCTGGACGTCATCGATGTAAAAGAATTTGGCCCGTTTGTCCTTGCGGAGGCGCATCAGGCATTGGTTCACCACGATCCGGGTGAGCCATGTGGAGAATTTTGCCTCATGATTGAACTGGTCCAGGTGAGAATAGGCCTTCCAAGTGGCATTCTGCACCTCATCTTCGGCGTCGGAGCGATCGCGAAGAATGGAGTACGCTAGTTTAAGGCTAATGGAGCGGTGACGTTCGATCAATTCAGTAAATGCCGCATCGTTACCCGACTTGGCCTGCAGAACCAGCTCGTCATCGACTTGATGACTGTATTCGCTTCGATTCTTTTGCATCATGTCCAGCTTTCCGGAGTCTGAAATCCTAAGGACTTAAGCTCTCATGAACGACATTACCAATACTGAAACGATAGATCTACGTGATACTGAAAGTGAATTCAGTGAGGGTAAAATTGAAGTGAGCGACTTTATCGTAGATAAACCGGATTTGTCGGAGAGTGAAAGTTCAGAGCGAACGCTGCGAAGGTCACTCGCGGCGTACGAGATAGGCAAGAAACTTCGCCAGCTTCGGCTCAAAAAGAAAATCGCCTTGGTGGACCTGGGCAAGCACACCGGGCTATCGGCCTCGATGCTGTCGCAACTGGAGAACGGCAAGCTGGTGCCCACGCTGCCCACTTTGACGCGGATTGCGATGGTTTTTGACGTCGGGCTTGACTATTTTTTCGCCGACAAGCGCCGCACGCGCATGTTTTCGGTGGTCCGCGTGGGTGAGCGCATCAAGTTTCCAGACCGGACGGATGTCACCATCCCCAGCTACTTTTTCGAGTGCCTTGCCTTCCACGTGCAGGATAAGAGCCTACAGGCTTACCTGGCGGAATTTCCCAGCCGGGACGACGGCAAAGACATGGAGCACGCGCATGAAGGTGCCGAGTTCATCCACATCCTGTGTGGCACTTTGGCCATTCGCTATCAGGACGAGGTACACCAGTTGGACGCCGGCGATAGCGTGTATTTCGATGCGTCGGAGCCGCATACCTACCGGGCGCTGAACGGGATGAACGCGAAGGCGCTGGTGATTACCACGCCCCCGCGCCCCTAGCGGTTAGGCCTTTACAGGGTCGGCTTTGTCTGGGTTCAGGCCCAGCTCTTTGATTGCCTCGGCGGCGCGTTGCTTGTCGAACTTGCCATGGCTCGCCAGTTGCGACAGCGCCGCGGCGGCGATGCTCTCGGCGTCCACCTCAAAGTGACGCCGCAGCATTTCGCGATTCTCTGAGCGGCCGAAGCCGTCGGTGCCGAGCGCGGTAAGGCGGCCACCCAGCCAAGGAGCCAGCTGGTCGGCGACGACCTTCATGTAGTCGGAAGCGGCGATGATGGGGCCTTCGGTGGCGGCCATGATTTGCTGCACGTAGGGCTTTTCGGCCTCGGCCGCCGGATGCAGCCGGTTGCGGCGCTCCACGGCCAGGGCCTCCCGGCGCAGTTCGTTGTAGCTGGTGACGCTCCAAACCTGGGCGCTGACGCCGTACTTGTCTTTGAGGATCCCCTGCGCGCGGATCGTCTCGTTCAGGATCGCGCCGCTGCCCCAGAGCTGAACGGTGGCTTTATCCACGGGCAGAATCGGGTAAATGCCCTTCAAGATACCGGTCGTCATGGCCTCACGGCCGGCGGCGGGCATGGCCGGCTGGGTATAGTTTTCGTTCTCGACGGTGACGTAGTAGAAGACGTCCTCGCCGTTTTGGTACATACGGCGAATGCCGTCCTGGATGATTATGGCGAGCTCGTAGGCATACGCCGGATCGTAAGTGACGCAGTTTGGCACGCAACCGAACAGAACATGGCTGTGGCCGTCCTGGTGCTGCAAACCTTCGCCCAAAAGCGTGGTGCGGCCCGCTGTGCCGCCCATCATGAAGCCCTTGCCGCGCGAATCGCCGAAGGCCCAAACCTGGTCGCCCACGCGCTGGTAGCCGAACATCGAATAATAAATGTAGAAGGGCAGCATCGGCACGCCCAGGTTGGCGTACGCGGTGCCTGCCGCGGTGAAGCTGGCCATCGAACCGGCTTCGGTGATGCCCTCTTCGAGCACTTGGCCGTCGCGAGCTTCTTTATAGTAAAGGACCATCTCGCTATCGACGGGCTTATAAAGCTGGCCGCCGCTGGCGTAGATGCCGTGCGACCGGAAGAGGCTCTCCATACCGAAGGTGCGCGCTTCGTCCGGGATGATCGGTACGACGTACTTCCCCCACTGCGGATCCTTTAGGATGGCTTTGAGCACGCCGACAAAGGCGCCGGTGGTGGAAACCGGACGGCCACCGGAGCCTTCGATTGACTCTTTAAAGATGTCAAGGGAGGGGGCCGTCATGTGCAGGGGCTTCACTTCGCGGCGCGGCACGTAACCGCCCAAGGCGTCGCGGCGCTGGCGGATGTACTTGCCTTCGGGCGAGTCCGGCTCGGGGCGATAGAAGGAGATCGAGTCTACGGTCGCATCGGGGATCGGAATATTGAAGCGCGTGCGGAACGTGTGCAGCTCTTCTTCGTTGAGCTTCTTCTGGCTATGGGCGACGTTTTTGCCTTCGCCGGCTTCGCCTTGGCCGTAGCCTTTAATGGTCTTGGCCAGTACGACGGTGGGCTTGCCCTTGGCTTCCATCGCCGCTTTGAAGGCTTGATACACCTTCAGCGGATCGTGCCCGCCGCGATCGAGCTTGGTGATTTCTTCATCGCTCATGCCTTCAATCAAGGCGAGCGTCTCCGGGTATTTGCCGAAGAATTCCTTGCGAATGTAATCGGCTCCGCGCACCTTGAAGACCTGGTATTCGCCGTCCAGGCACTCTTCCATGCGCTTCAGCAGCATGCCGCTATGGTCGTTGCGCAGCAGTTTGTCCCAACTGGAACCCCACATCACCTTGATCACGTTCCAGCCCGCGCCGCGGAAGGCGGCTTCGAGTTCCTGAATGATTTTGCCATTGCCGCGCACCGGGCCATCCAGGCGCTGGAGGTTGCAGTTGACCACGAAGATCAGGTTGTCGAGCTTTTCGCGAGAGGCCAGCGTCAAGGCACCGAGAGACTCGGGCTCGTCCGTTTCGCCGTCGCCCAGAAAGGCCCATACCTTGCGTCCGGTGGCGGGGATCAGTCCGCGGTTTTCGAGATAGCGCAGGAAGCGCGCGTGATAGATGGAGTTAATGGGGCCCAGCCCCATCGAGACAGTGGGGAACTGCCAGAAATCCGGCATCAGCCACGGGTGCGGATAGCTGCTGAGGCCTGGAGAATCGCGCAGTTCGTGGCGGAAATTCTTGAGGTGCTCCTCGGAGAGACGCCCTTCGACGAAGGCGCGGGCATAGACGCCGGGCGAGGCGTGGCCCTGGAAGTAGACCATGTCTCCTGGCTGGTCGCCGTAGGAACCGCGGAAGAAATGATGAAAGGCGACCTCCATGAAGGTGGCCTGGGATGCATAGGTCGAAATGTGACCGCCAATATTGGGGTCGTACTTATTCGCCCGTACCACCATCGCCATGGCGTTCCAGCGGATGATCGACTTGATGCGCCGCTCCATCTCGCGGTCTCCGGGGTAGGGCACTTCGGCCGATACCGGGATGGTGTTCAGATACGGCGTATTGAAGCGCTGGTTGGAACTGATGCCGCGGTGGGTGGCGCGGTCCAGTAGAAGGGCCAGCAATTGATTGGCGCGTTCGGATCCGTTGGCTTCCAGCACTTCGTCAAATGCTTCCAGCCATTCGGAGGTTTCCTGGGGATTCGTGTCCGCCAGGACGTCAACTTGGGTCTTAGTTTCGATCATGTCGAGCTCAGCTTCTACTCTATCGCGCTTGGCTGGCCTGCCGCCGGTCCCCTGAGGTTTGGGGTGGCGGGAATGAATCGAAATCTCAACTAGGATCCATAAACGCGCTTATGGGCTTATCTAGTTCTTCGCCTTCCGTTTGCCCTTCACCTTGGAGTCTTTCCAAGCCGTGAGGCTGATTTCGATCTGCGCCGTCCCCACCAGTTTTGCCACGGCGACAGTAGCTCTGACGGGGCGGGGCTCGGGGAAGAAAGGAACGTAGAGGGTGTTCATGCGGTTGAAGAGGGCAATGTCGGTCAGATAGACGGTGACGCTGACGGCGTCTTTGTAGTCGTAGCCGGCTTCTTTGAGGATGACGCCGATGTTTTCTAAGGTGAGCTTCACTTCGTCTTCGAAGGTGACGCCCATCTTACCCGTCTTTAAGTCCTGGCCAATCTGGCCGGCGACGTAGAGGGTGCCGTTGGCAAGAATGCCCGGTGAAAAGGGGCGGCCGGTGGCAAACTCTTTCGGCTGAACAACTTGCTTCTCAGCGGCCTGGGCCCTGGCCGTACTGAGGAGGAGGAGGATAAGCGAAGTACTGGTGCGAATCATAGGGAAGATGATACCCGGTTCCACTCGTCCGTACCAGCGTAAATTGGGCCTTTGATTCCATTGTTTCGATTCTGCCCGCGCCGCAGACTGAATGAGACAGGAGCTTAGAGAGAGCAACAATGATGTTTCCCGGAATGACTACCACCACCCGCATTGACAACGACCGCCGCCAGTCGGATCGTTTTCCCATTGAGCGGGAAGTGCGCTACAAAGTGCTCAGCAAGCGCAGCGGCGAAGAAGCCGGCGGAGGTAGGACGCTGAACATGAGTAGCGCGGGTGTGTTGTTCACCGCCAATCATGAGTTGGTTCCTGGAAAGCGGATGGAATTGTCCATCACCTGGCCGGCGCAGTTGAATAACAAGTGCGCGTTGCGCTTGGTGGCCCGTGGCCGCGTGGTCCGCAGCGTGAACGGCATGGCCGCCATTGAGATTCAACAGTACGAGTTCCGTACCGCCATGGTGCAAGCGGCAGCCGCTAGCGCCTAAATCGATTTTTCGTTCGATCTTGTATTTTCGTCTCCTACTCTCTCCCCTTGAGAATCCTCCGCGATTTGCGGGCGGGCACAGCTTTCAGGCTGTGCCCGCTTTTTTTATGTTGGGACGAACTAAGAAATCCGGTAAGCGTAGCCATCTTCAATGAAACGGCCACCAATCGACTGGCCCCCTAGACGCATCCCTTCCACGTCTTTTGCCTTCCCAAAGATTCGCCGAAGATCTCGGATAAAAGGATCCGCGGTCGGCAGAATCAAGACGGCCGGCACCCTGGAATCATTCACTCCCGCCGCTGTCAAGGAATCGTGGTACAGCCTATAGGCATCCCTCGGGTCTGGCGAATCGAATTGGCGTGCGGAAACGACAAGTCGCCAATCTTCGTACTCCGACAGGAACGCCCAAAGGGCGACACTGACCTTCACCTTGGCCTGATCCAGACTCTTGAGGATCTCCAACCCTTTGTCAACGTCAACGCTTACCATTGCTTTTTTATCCACGAAACAACTCCATGCCGCTGGTCCCCTACCGCTTTCAACAGAGCCTTGGCGGCGTCCGGGCGGTGCTTCCTGTATCTGCTCTGCTCCGACCAGGACCGCACGTGATCCCAGTTGTTCCGAAACTCCGCATCTGCCGAGGCCTGCCGGGCAAAGGCTTCGTCCAAGCCCGCCACTTGACTCAACTTGAGCAAGTCATGGGAATGGCTGTTCTCCACCTTTTTCTTGTCGGGAAACTCGCCGCGGCGGGTGGTTTTGGCAATGCATGCCTTCGCGCGCACTCTACTGCGTAGCCGGCCAAGTAAAATGCGCCATCGTACAAATTGAGCTCAAGCAAGGCATAGGCCTCCTTCAGTCTGACTCTTGACAGATATTGAAGCTCTTTCCGGTCCACGAGACTTCATCATAAGGGATTGCGTCGGGACTCGCAGTCAGTGCGCTGCCAAATAGGATGGCTATCAGAGCTGTGGTGATTTCTGCTTCCTCTCGCTTCAACTGCTGCCGGCCCCTATATAATCAAAGCCAGAACCAATGAAGAAGCGCTATGTCTTCGGCTTGGGCGTATTAGCGCTCCTGTTGCTCACCACCCTGGTGGTGTGGCAGGGCTCGTTTAGCGTCGACTATTCGCCCGAAGGCTCGGCGCAAATCTTCCTTTTCTGGGCGGTCTCCACGCTGGTCTTCCTGATGACCATCACGCTGGGGTTCATGCTTTTCCGGCAAGGCCTGAAGCTCTACATTGAGCGCCAAACGAATCAGGAAGGCTCGCGGCTGCGCACCAAACTGGTGGTCGGCGCACTGGCCCTGAGCTTTTTGCCGGTCGTTTTCCTGGTCGTCTTCAGCATTCAGGTGCTCAACCGCAATCTCGACAAATGGTTCAGCCGACCGGCTATCCAGGTCCGCAACAGCCTGATCGACATCGGCTTGGGGATCCGCCAGGAAACCCAGCGCCGGCTGGATGTGCTGGCTAAATATGGGGCGCTGAAGCTGGCCACTTCGTCCAGCACCTTTGACGGGGCGATCTGCCGCGAACTGCAAGTGGATGCCGCCTGGATCGACACCGGCAACGAGCGGGTGGCCCTTTGCGAAAGCCAGCCCAAGGCCCGCGACACCATCACTGGGACGTATGCGATCGATAGCAGCCGCAAGCTGGTTCTCGAAGCGCGCATGGCGTTGAACCTCCGCCAAACGGAAGCCGAGATCAGCGCCGCCGTTGCGCAGTACAACGACTTGGCCTCGCACAAGCGCGAGGTGCGCGATTTTTACATTTTGCTGCTGCTGCTGATCACGCTCTTCATTCTGTTCTTCGCCACCTGGCTCGCGCTGCTGCTGGCACGGCACCTCAGTGTGCCCATCTCGGCGCTGCTGGAAGGCGCCCAGCAGGTGCGAGCCGGTAACCTTTCCCACCGGGTGGGCGTGAAGGCGATGGACGAATTGGCGACACTGGTGCGCGCCTTTAATGAGATGACACAAGCCCTCGAAGCCAATGATCGCGAGCTCGAGCGCCGCCGCCGCTTCACTGAGGCTATTCTCGAAAGCATTCCCACTGGCGTGATCTCGCTTTCTCCGGAAGGCAAGCTGCTGCGCGTCAATCCGGCCTTGAAACAGATCTTTCCGGTCGAACGCGTCGCGAAGGCGCTAATGCTCGAAGACCTCTTTTCGGTGGAAGACGCCGCCGAAATCCACTACCTGATGAAGCGCGCCCGCCGCACGGGGTTGGCTAGCCGGCAACTGGAGATCACTCGCGATGGCCGCACGCTGCACCTGGGCGTGACGGTTACCGCTCTCGAAGCATCGCATCAACATGGTTACGTCCTGGTGATCGAAGACACCAGTGAATTACTGCAAGCCCAGCGCGCCGCCGCGTGGCGTGAAGTGGCCCGCCGGGTGGCTCACGAAATAAAAAATCCGCTGACGCCCATCGCCCTTTCGGCCGAGCGCATTGTCCGCCAGTTGGAGCGCCACCCCGCGCCACCTGAACTGCAACGTGTGCTGCGCGAATGTTCCAGCGTCATCACCAGCGAAGTGGAGAGCGTCCGCGCCCTGGTGGATGAGTTTTCGCAATTTGCCCGCTTTCCCACCGCGCAGCGCCGCCCGGCTGACTTGAATGAGATCGTCGATCATGGCCTCGCCGTCTTCCAGGGCCGTTTGACGGGCATCGAAGTCGTTAAGGACCTGACACCCGGCCTACCCGTGCTGCAACTCGATGCGGAGCAGGTTAAGCGCGTGGTGGTGAATCTGGTGGATAACGCGGCCGAGGCCATGCACGACCTGCCGCTGCGGCGCCTGCTGGTGACGACGGCAAGTGCCTCACCCGAGGCCGTGGAACTGATTATTAGCGACACTGGATGCGGCATTTCTCCCGAAGACCGGGAAAAGCTTTTTCTGCCCTACTTTTCTACGAAAGACCGTGGCACGGGCCTGGGCCTTTCTATCGTTAACCACGTTTTGATGGAACACGGCGCGACGATCCGGGTAGAAGACAATCACCCTGCCGGAGCCCGCTTTATCATTGAGTTTCCCGTGGCCGCGGTGCCAGAACCGGCGCTAGTCTCATGAAGCGCGCCCGCATTCTGCTGATCGATGACGAACCAGCCATCCGCCAAACCCTCGGGGCGGTGCTCGAAGATGAAGGCTATTTCGTTACCAGCCTCGCCGCCGGGGAAGAGTGTCTGCCCGAACTTGGCCGGCACGCCTATGACCTGGTGCTCCTCGATATCTGGCTCCCGGGGCTTGATGGACTCGCGGTGCTCGAACAGATCCAGGAACTGCCGCTGAGTAACCGGCCCCCGGTGGTGATGATATCTGGACACGGCAATATCGAGACAGCCGTGCGCGCCACTAAGTTGGGCGCCTTTGACTTCTTAGAAAAGCCATTGACAATTGACAAAGTGACTATCGCGGTGAAGAACGCGATTGAGCACCGGCGGCTAGAGCAAGAGGTGTACCGGTTACAGGATCAGGACCAACCCTTGATCATCGGCGATAGCGTGCCGATGAAGGCGCTGCGGCAACAGTTGGCGCTGATGGCCGGCACCAATGGCCGCGTGCTGATTTATGGCGAAAGCGGCGTCGGCAAGGAGTTAGTGGCGCACGCCATTCATGCCGTCAGCCATCGGTCGAAACAGCCGTTTATTGAAGTGAATTGCGCGGCTATTCCGGAAGATTTGATCGAGAGCGAACTCTTCGGGCATCGCAAGGGCAGCTTCAGCGGGGCACCGGACGATAAAGTGGGTAAGTTTGAGCGGGCCGATGGCGGCACGTTGTTTCTGGACGAAGTGGCTGATATGAGCCTGCGCACGCAAGCCAAGGTGCTGCGGGCGCTGGATGAGCAGCGATTTTCGGCCTTGGGCGCC
This sequence comes from Bryobacteraceae bacterium, assembly GCA_043787785.1. Taxonomy (GTDB): domain Bacteria; phylum Acidobacteriota; class Terriglobia; order Bryobacterales; family Bryobacteraceae; genus JALHNI01. The sequence continues at coordinate 911 of JAYVUQ010000234.1, read as the reverse complement.
GACGACAGCACGCAAGTGGATGTGCGGGTGGTGGCCAGCACTAACAAGAATCTGGAGCACGAAATCGAGCGGGGTAACTTTCGCGAGGATCTCTTCTACCGGCTCAATGTTATCCCCTTCCACGTTCCCCCGCTACGAGACCGGCAACAGGATATTCCGTTACTGGCCGACTATTTCTTGCGCGCCTTTACGAAGAGTTACGGCCGTAAGCCGAAGGAACTGACTCCGGAGGCCTACGCGGAACTTACTTCTTATCATTGGCCCGGCAATGTGCGCGAGTTGAAGAACGTGATGGAGCGCATGGTGATTTTGAATCCGCAATCGCGCATCGACGCCCGTAATATTCCGCTGAATACAAATGGCCCACGGCGGGCCGCGCCAGAACGATTTGCGAGTCTGCAGGAGGTGCGGGAAAATGCGGAACGGGATTTTATTCTGCGAAAGCTGGAAGAAACCAAGGGCAATGTCACTCGCGCGGCGGAGCAATTGGGGCTGGAGCGGAGTAATCTCTATCGCAAAATGAAAACCCTCGGCATCGCCGCCAAAGAGTAAGGGAAGCGGTTCAAATGTGATACCCCCGCTTAGCATTGGGGGCTGTACGGGCGTTCGCGCACCCAATCACGCGGGCTGTCGAAACTTGCCTCGTTTGCGAAAAGTAGTAACGTGCGCTGCAAATGAAGCGTCATACGTCGCAGGGTGGTTTAGTTGCACCCGTCGAATCTTGCAATGCATCTTGCAATCAGGCGCCAGATTGGAAATCAAATTTTGCTGTACCCTGTAGTCCTGCTCGCGGTGGTTGCTGGAAGCCTTTTGTGGGCTCAGGAAGGGCCGCAGGAGAGTCCTGCGCCGGAAACGGCTTCCAACTCATCCGACATTAAGAAACCTAGCCAGTCCGACATGTTGGTGGGCAC
>JAYVUQ010000233.1:0-5090 GCA_043787785.1 Bryobacteraceae bacterium | reverse complement strand
GTTGTAATGCGTTGTTGAGTGCCGGGGCGCAAATCAAATGGGCGAATCCAGCCTTCACCAAGACACATGCGAAGATGGCGGTCGTCGACGGCGGCGTGGCACTGGTTAGTACCATCAATCTGGAACCGCAATCTTTTACCACGCGGCGTGACTATGGACTCACGACGGACGATCGGCGCGTAATTGCCGATTTCCAACGGGCATTCGCACAGGACTGGCAGAACGACGATCCTCTGAAAAGTTGTACGGAGGCCCCATCTGACCGCAAGGCCGCCAAAGGCGCGCAGGACTATCTACTCCTCATCACAAGCCCGGACCAAGGTCGCCAGAAGATTCTTGGGTTGATCGGGTCCGCGGCAATTTCCCTGAAGATTGAAATGGAACAAGTGGACTCGGAAAATAGCAAAGGCATTGTGCCAGCCCTGGTCGCCGCGGTCAAGAGGGGCGTGCGGTTGCAGTTGCTGATGGCTAGGCCTTCCGATCAGCCTCCTAACCAAGCCGTGGCTGATGCGGTTAACGCGGCTCACGGGGAGGCTCGCTTCGCTCAGAATCTCAAAGTGCATGCCAAGGTCATAATGGTCGACGGGCAGAGTCTCTTCATCGGCAGCCAGAACCTAACCAGCGCGAGTCTTGACGAGCGGCGAGAACTCGGCTGGGTGACCAGCGATCCGGCGACCGTATTCTGTTATACCCAGATTTTTAACGCGGATTGGGACAACAAGGGCTCAGTGCTGCCGACGGGTGTCTGCCCGAACACGGCCTCACAAGGCGTGGCGGTGGTTTCTTCGGCAAGTTACAGTGCAACCGGGGTGGCGCCTGATTCGATTGCCTTAGCTTTCGGATCGGCCCTGGCTCCCGGCACTTCCGTGGCTACCGAACTGCCGCTTCCTACCACCCTGGACGGTACCACCGTGAAAGTAACGGACAGCATGGGGACTGAAGGGCTGGCATCCCTCTTCTACGTCTCGCCGCAACAGGTCGCATTTGCTGTGCCCGCTGCCTTAGCCACTGGAGTCACTAGGTTCACGATTGCTACATTGAACGCGACTCCTTCGATTGCTTATCAGCAGATCGTGGCCGTTGCGCCCGGTCTTTACTCGATTGACAACCGCGGGCACGGACCAGCCGCGGGGCAATTCGTCCAAGTGCATGCTGACGGCTCGCAGACGGTGGGGACAACCTCCGCCTGCGATGGCCGTGGCAATTGCCTGACGGTTCCCATCGACTTAGGCGGGCCAGACGACCAAACCTTTCTAGTTCTATACGGGACTGGAATCAGGGGCCGTAGCGCGCTTTCGGCAGTGCGTGTGAACCTTGGAGGCGTAGACTTGGCAGTTGACTATGCGGGACCGCAGGGACAGGTGGTTGGTCTTGATCAGGTTAATGTCCGGTTGCCCAGAATTCTGGCGAATCAGGGCACCCTTGATGTGGGGGTGAGCGTAGACGGCCAATGGGCGAATATCCTCCAGATTAGTGTCAGGTAGGTCGGGCGAAATGCTGCTTGCGTGTTCCAAACCTTCTTCCACGTTCTTCATTGGATCCCCCAGCGGTTGCCGACAACAGTTAGCATCGATCGTCCCAGGCATGATCAGAGATTCGAGAAACACTCTAACTAGAAAAATGACAAGCGAGGGTGAGGTGGCCGACTGGGCCCACGAAAAGTCGGGACGCGTGACTGGATGACGGGGAGCTCTACACGGCTACGGGCAACAGAGCTAGTGTGGCCATGACTCGGTGCCAGGCATGACTCGGTGCATCAGGCATGTGCTGAGTTGCAGGAACTCGCGCGGAGGCAGGAGTCTTTTGCGGCAGGCGGCTCATACTTCGCTCTGGCGGTTAAACGAAACAATTTGCGGTGGTTTCGTCACGAAACAATCAAACCCTACGAAGGAATGTGGCAATTAAACGCGAAATCCTCCCGCATCGTACTTTTCGACAGGGTGCGTCGGTTTTTCGGAGATCGGCCTTGACGAGCCTGGAGTTGGACAGGGGATTTCGGCCGGATGTAGGGGCATTCCCCCGATGGGGAGTTCGTTTTCCTGTTTCCCCTCGTGCCGTGTCCCTCACCCGCCGGTTGATCGCGCTAGATTTGCGGGATGAAGCGGTCGCGGGAAATGAAATGAGAGGATGGGCATTGGCTGGGAGGGCGTGAAAATTTGGCAAGCAGCGGGCTCGCGAGCCTCATATACTGTCTGAGTGATCTCACGACGTAGCTTCTTCCCTGCCCTCGCCGCGGCTTCTGCGGCGGCCCAGACTGCCAATCGCGACTATACCGGCCGGACGCCGACGCGTTACCCCGAACCCGATGTGGTGGTGCTCGATAAGCGCTTCGCCAAATACAAGATTGGCAATACGCCCATCTTGCGGATTCACACGGGCAGCCTATGGGCGGAAGGGCCGGCCTGGAATGGAGTGGGCCGTTATTTGGTTTGGAGCGATATCCCCAATGACCGGCAAATGCGGTGGCTGGAAGAAGATGGCCATGTGAGTGTTTTTCGCCAGCCGGTGGGTTACACGAATGGCAACACGTTCGACTACGAAGGCCGACAAATCTCTTGCGAACATGGCAATCGGCGGGTGACGCGGCGGGAGTACAACGGCAAGTTGACCGTGCTGGCCGAGAAGTACAACGGCAAAGTTTTGAACGCCCCCAATGACGTCGTCGTTGCGCCAGATGGGGCGATTTGGTTTACTGACCCGGGTTACGGCTCGTTGATGGAGTATGAGGGCAACAAGGGCCCGCTCGAGATCAAGGAAGCCGTCTACCGGATCGATGCGAAGTCCGGGGCGATGACGATGGTGACGGACGAATTGTTTAAGCCGAATGGCCTATGCTTTTCACCCGACTACAAGAAGCTCTACATCGCCGACACCGGGGCGACGCACTACGACAATGCGCCGCGCATCGTGAAGGTTTACGATGTGGACGGCACCAAGCTGAAGGGCGGCAAGCAGTTTATTTCGATGTCGCCGAAGGGCGAACCGGGTTTGGCGGACGGCATTCGTTGCGATACGGATGGCAACTTGTGGATTGCCGCGGGTTGGGTGGGCGCGGGCTATGATGGCGTACACATCATCGCGCCGGATGGACACCGGATTGGGCAAATTCTGTTGCCCGAGATCTGCGGGAACCTTTGCTTTGGCGGGGCGAAGCGCAATCGGCTCTTTATGTGCGGTAGCCAATCGATGTATACGGTGTACACGGAAGCGATTGGCGCGGGCATCGCGTAAACGCTGGATTTTGCTTGGGGCCGTCGATTGATTTGACAGAGCCCCCAGTTCCGGAGATACTAGAGATGTTGCGCGTTTATGCGTGATTCCGCCCTTAGCGGGAGTAGCTCAGCTGGTAGAGCACAACCTTGCCAAGGTTGATGTCGCGAGTTCGAATCTCGTCTCCCGCTCCATTCTTTATCCCTATCGCGAATCCTTCGCGATCCTTGTACCTTCAACCTCTTTAGCGCTTGGCCAAGAACTTTACGCTGAGCGAAGGCGTGGCATGGCATCCTGTGGTGCCCGTAACGCCGCTGGCGATTTGCGCGCAGGCGTTTTCATGCGCGGTGCGCTGGGCCATGGCCTTGGTGTCAGCTGAAGCGGTACGGCAAGCTTGACGGCCTTCAAAGGCCACACAGACCTCGCAGCGGTAGTCGGCGCTGGGCATCGAGAAGAAGATCAGCAGGCCTAAGGCGAGCAGCGTGCCGACGACGATCAGGCTGATTTGGTTTCGGCTCATGCGTTGGCACCTTCGGTGAAGAAGCTCCCCATGCGGCGGAACTTCCAATAGCGTTCGTCAACTAACTGCTGCGGGGTGAGGCGTTGCAATTCCTCGAGCGAGGTAAGGAGATGCGACTTGAGCAATTCGGCGGCGGCGTCCATGTCGGCATGCGCGCCGCCGATAGGCTCGGGAATGGCGCCGTCGATGATGCCGAGGTTCTGGAGGTGGTCGGCGGTGAGTTTGAGGGCGGCGGCGGCCTTTTCGGCTTGGGTAGAGTCGCGCCAAATGATGGCGGCGCAGCTTTCGGGGGAAATCACGCTGTAAATGGCGTTCTCGAGCAGATACACGCGATTACCGACGCCCATGGCGAGCGCACCGCCAGAGCCGCCTTCGCCGATGACTACGCAGATGACGGGCACGTTGAGACGGGCCATTTCGCGCAGGTTGACGGCGATGGCTTCGGCTTGTCCGCGCTCTTCGGCATCGATGCCCGGATAAGCGCCGGGCGTATCGAGCAGGCAAATGATGGGCCGGCCAAACTTGGCGGCCAGCTTCATGGCGCGCATGGCTTTGCGATAGCCTTCGGGCTTCGGCATACCAAAGTTGCGCAGGAGCTTCTGCTTGGTGTCGCGGCCTTTTTGTTGGCCGCAGACCATGACGGAGTGGCCGTCTAACTTGGCCATGCCGCAGACGATGGCGGCGTCGTCGCCATAGGCACGGTCGCCGTGGATCTCCACAAAGTCAGTGAACATGCGCTGGATGTAGTCGAGGGCATGGGGCCGCTTGGGGTGGCGGGCTAACTGGACGCGCTCCCAGGGAGTAGCGGTTTGCGCTTCGGTGCGGCCGAGCATCTCGAGCTGCCCTTCGAGGCGGGTGACGTCAGCTTGCGGGTTGGCGGCGCGTAAGGAGGCTAGCTCACGTTCCAGATTTTCGATTCGTTGGCGGGTATCGTCTTGCATTAGTTCTCGGCAGGTAAGATGTCGGCGATGCGTAGTGCCGCTTGGGGGGCGGCCAGGGGGCTGACGCTTTCTTGAGCGTCGTATTCGGTGATGGTTTGGTAGGCGTCGCCCAAGGGGTTTCGGAACACGAGGAGACGGCGTGCATTGATGTCGACCACCCAATAGTCGGCGATGGCGGCGCGGGCGTAGAGGCGGGCTTTGACGCCGGTGTCGAAAGCGAGGGACGTGTCGGCGACTTCAATTAAGAGCGCTACATCCGCCGGCCGGGGACGGCTGGTGAGGAACGACAGGATGGAACGGCGCACAACCATCAGGTCGGGTTGTGGCTCACTGCTGGGGTCATTCTCGGGAGAGACAGCGAGTGTCGCTTCGGCCAATACTTGCCCGGGGAAAAGGGCCTGAAACCACGTCTGGATCAG
>JAYVUQ010000232.1:0-2661 GCA_043787785.1 Bryobacteraceae bacterium | reverse complement strand
TGGCAAACTTGCCGAAGATCTCTTTCAAGCCGTCGGAGTTGCGCTGGAGCGTGGCGCGGGCATCTTCGCGAATCTCTGACGAGTCATAGCCGAAGTAAGCGTCCTTGACGAGGCGCTCAAGGGCTCCGGTGACGTCTTCCGTCACACCGGAAGGAGTCACCTTGGGCACTTCGGTGGAGGCCGAGACAGTGACAGTGACACGGGCGGATTCAGTGCCTCCGGGACCAGAAGCGCGCAGAGTGTAGGTAGCGTTGGTGGTGGGATAAACCTGACGGCTGCCGGAGGCAGATACCGTGCCCACACCGGGTTCGATGGTGACGGCGTCGGCGTTCTGGACGGCCCAGCGCAACGTGACGGCGTCGCCGCGGACGATGGACGTGGGATCGCCAGTAAAGGAGATCACCGGACTGCCCTTGGGCATCTCGGCCACCGGGGTCGGTTTAGGCGCCGTGGGGGTATTGGGAGCGGCGGCAATCTTCTTCTTGCAACCCGTTCCGGCCAGCATCAAGGCCAGGGCCAAGCCGGCCATCTGCGTCAAACGAACCGTTTTTTGAAAGCTCATCTTAATGTTCTCGTTTCCCTCCCGGAGCACTTTCCATCTCGCTCCAGGTGTTCATTCTCTTATCTTTACCTAAGTGATAGGCAGTTGTTAACTGTCCAGGCATAAATTTTCAAATTAATGTGTCCAGGCGGGTTTTTCGTTTGACCCATTGAAGGTTAACTGCTTCAACTGGCTTCCATCGGCCAACATCGAGTAGATCTGTACCTGGCGGCCGACGGTGCGCGAAAAGACGAGGTGACGGCCGTCAGGGCCCCAGGCGGGGTTCTCACTGCGACTGCCACTGGTGAGCTGGACGTACTTCTTGGAGGCAACGTCCATAACGAAGATGGACCAGTTGCCGGGTTCGAGGCCGGCGGTCCAGGCGAAGGCGACGAATTGGCCATCGGGGTGCCAGGAGGGGTTAGAAGCTTCGCCGCGGCCATCGGTGAGACGCTCGACATCGGTGCCGTCGAGGTTCATGCGGTAGAGCTGGGCTTTGCCGGAACGGCCGGAGATGAAGACGATTTCGCTGCCGTTTTTGGGGTTGACTTTGGGTTCGACTTCGATCGATTTCACCGAGGTGAGACGGCGGATGCCGCCGCCGTCGGCGCCGGAGACGTAGAGGTTGGCGGGGGAGCCACCGAGGGTGGACGAGAAGACGATTTGGTTGCCGTCGGGGGTGAAGTCCGGGGTGGCGTTCATGGTGGCGATGGGGTTGGAGAAATTGAGTTTGCGGCCCGAGTCAGTGGTGTGGACCATGATGGATGGGTTCCCTGCCCCGATGCGGGTGAAAGCGATCTTGGTATTATCTTTGGAGATGGCGGGCGAGATACAAGTGGAGCCGTAACGGGTCATTTGGCTTTGATTGGTTCCGTCATAATCCATGCTCCAGACCTCTTTGGCTCCCGAGCGGCCGGAGACAAAGAAGACGCGCGAGCCGGCCAGGCTTTTGCCGCCGAAGCGGGCCAGGATGTCAGCGGCGAACTCGAGAGCGACCTTTTTGGCACCGGCTTCGTCGAGGGTGCCGAAGTAGACTTTGCCGAAGACTTGCGCGTTCTGGATGTCCTTCTGGGTGACATCGTAGAGCCAACCAAACAAAGCCAGGCGGCCGCCTTGGACGGTGGTATAGCCGTAGGCGAGGTAGTTGGCGTTGACGGGGGGGCCGCTCCAGTCGGTGAGCCAGGGGCCTTGGGGGAGGGGCTGGCGGTTGGGGCCCGCGGTGGGGGGCTTGAAGTCGGTGGGCTGTAGGGGAACCGTGAGCGGGTACATGCCTTTGGGCGCGATCTTCAAGACCGCGGCTTGCTCAATCTCGTTGAAGAGCTTGGAGTTGATGGAGTTCATGAAGGGCTGGGCGTCGCCGGTGCCGCGGAGGTCGGGGAGGGCGATGGTGGGACGGTCCGGCCGGATGATGCTGAGCTTGATGTCGGCTTGCTGGGCAAATAGCAGAGCAGGAATGAGTAGGTATTTGGTCATCTTTTTAACTCGAAGAGGAGCTCCACCGTGGCGGTGGAGCGTTCAAACTGGGGCGGCAAGGGTTGAAAGGGAGCGGCTTCGAGGACGGCGCGTTTGGCCGAGTTGTCGAGCGCGTAGTTGCCGGAGGGTTGCACAATCCGCACATCTACTACTTTGCCATCTCGGTGGATAGTAAAGGTGACGACGGCGGGCGGTAGAGTGTGAATATTTGCGGGAACGTCATCGGTGCGCCACTTGCGGGCGATGGCATCGCGGAGGAGTTTGGCATACCAGCCGAAACGGTCGCCAAAGGGGTCATTGGCTCCGGTGCCCAGGTTGCCGGCGTTGGGGACGGAGAACATGGGGCTGGAAGCGGCGCGGCCGCTATTGGTTTGCAGGCGATCCTTGAGGTTCTCTTCGGGGAGGTAGCGTTTCAAGGCGGCCAGTTCCGAGGGCTTTTTCCTGGGAATCTTGCGCTTGATTTTGTCGATGGCGATGCCTTCGTCTTCGACGACTTTGGGCTTCACTTCTTTTTCGACCTTGCGCGGGGCTTCGTTGTCGGTGTCTTCGGCGACTTTGTTTTCGGGTGTGGGGCGGCGGGGGATGGGAATGCTGCGGACGACTTCGACGCCGACAGTACCGCCGCCTTGGGCGTTGGGGTCGCCGAA
>JAYVUQ010000231.1:0-9078 GCA_043787785.1 Bryobacteraceae bacterium | reverse complement strand
GCGGAATTGGGAGGAGATCATTGATCGATGGTGCACGCCGTGATCTACGAAAAGGGCGAGTCAACCTGGGGTGCCTACGTCCCCGACCTGCCGGGAGTTGTCGCGGCAGGGGATTCGCGGGAGGAAGTGGAGTCACTGATCCGCGAAGCAATCGAGTTTCATATTGAAGGATTGAACGCGGAGGGTTTGGCCGTGCCGCCACCCGCAAGTAATGATGCCTTGGATGCCCTGATGAGCGACCGGTTCCCGCGGTCAAACCAATACCACCCGCAATGGGTGATGGCGAATGCCAGTGGCGGCGCTAATGCGCTTTGGCTAACGGAATGGCTGTCGAAGGCGGTCGAGCTGCGCCCAGGGATGCGCATCCTGGACTTGGGTTGTGGGCGAGCGATGTCTTCGATATTCCTGCACCGGGAGTTCGCGGTCGAAGTCTGGGCCACTGATTTGTGGTTTAGCGCTTCCGAAAATCTTGAGAGAATTCGCGATGCCGGCGCGGAGGGAGGTGTGTATCCGATCTGCGCCAACGCCCGGGCGCTCCCTTTCGCAAACGATTTTTTTGACGCAATCCTCTCCATCGACTCGTTCTTCTATTACGGAACCGATGAGCATTACCTGAACTACCTCGCGCGGTTCGTCAAGCCGGGTGGCGTGATTGCGATTGCGCAAGCCGGGCTGATGCGCGAGTTTGATGACGAAGTCCCGGCTGCCCTCAAGCCTTGGTGGGAGCCAAGCCTGTCGGGTCTGCATTCCGCGGCTTGGTGGCGCCGGCACTGGGAGCGAACGGGAATCCTAGACATTGATTCTGCCGATTCCCTGCCCGAAGGCTGGAAATTATGGGTGCAGTGGCAAGAGACAGTGGCCCCGGATAATCACGTCGAGTTGGAGGCGTTGAAGGCTGACAAAGGCGACTATCTCGGATACGTGCGCGTTAGTGGCCGACGGCGCGCCGGTGTGAAATTGGAGGAGCCCATCGAATCGATGTCGGTGCCTGCGAATTACGTGTCGCACCCCCTGCTTCGGCGCTAGCGGACCTCCCGCAGAAAGTCCTCTCGCGCCGCCGACCCGCGAGTCAACAGGCTGGCCAGCATCTTCTGCAGGCGCTGGATTTCATCGCTCTCGAAGCCGCTTTTCTTGGGGAAGCGGATGTAGTAGCGAATGTTGAATTCGAGCGTCTCGCTCGCCTGGGGGATGGCTGCCGGGTCCAGCGTTTGGAGCGCGATCATCCGCGCGAACTGATCGAGGAACCAAACGTCCAGCAAGCTGAACTCGCCTGCCTTGCGGTCTTCGAACTCATCGGTGGTCAGCACCATCTGCTTCTGGCCGAGGGTGAAGACCGCCGCGCCTAGGCCCTGTAAGGAGCGTTGCGTGTCCATCGCCACCATCTCGCCGCCGGTATGCGCGCCGCCGCTGGTGACCCAGGAACTGGCCTTTACCCCCAGCATCGATACGTCGCCGGTTAACTCGAAGAACTCGCGGACAAAGCGGTTCGAGCCTTGGCTCCAGGTGGAAGAGCCCACCAGCAACACCTTGGGCAAAGGCGAAAAAAGACCCTTCGCCACGCTGGCCGAAGTGAGCCGCCTGGAGCCGTCGTAGAGGGTGACCACTGTCGGCAGGCCCAGCTTCTTCAAATGCGCGCGCACCAGCAGAGTTAACCCGTAGCCCGCTCGTAGCGCATCCTGCCGCTTGGTGTAGGGGCTGGGTGCGAGGCACACCAGCCGCACTTCATCACTGCGCTCGGGAGCGGCATCGGCGGCACGGAGCATCGTGGGAAGGAAGAATCCAAGAACATCGCGGCGATTCATAAGCGGTCGCTTCAGCGTAGCAAAGCCGGCATCAAAGGATCTCATCAGCGGCTGGACCCCGGCCCATGGCACCCTTTGAGCCTGCCCTTTGAGCCTGCCGTTTGAGCCTGCCGTTTGAGGGAGCAAGCGAAAAGGGACAGGAAGGCCGTAGTAGACTGACGCGGTGGGCGAGTGTAGTTATACCATCGATAATACGAGACTTACAGGCAGAATCACCAGAAAGAAAAACGGCTATTTGTCGCTAATACATTGATTCTAAATGCTTTAAAATTTAGTCAGACTGAGTATCTTGGGGTTACGCGTATTCGCCTTTAGTCTGGAGTCGACCCTGCGCGAGTTCACCGGAGTACCTGCCCGCTAAGAGTACCGAATATCCAGTATTTTCTACTTATTCTAAGTAAGTACTATTGATGTTTTTCTAGGTGTATCCTACCCTCAAGTTACCAGCCAAGACCAACTGGCACTAAGTAACTTGAGGTTAGTTCATGCTTTCTGTTCGGCCATTCATTCCTATCTTTCTCACCGTATTGGCGCCCTTCGCCGATGCCGCGATCATTCGTTACAGCCTTACGGAAAGCGGCTGCACCACGGGGTGTTCCGTGCTTCCCGCCGGTACCATTACGGTTTCTACCATCACCGCGAATGAAGTTTTCGTTTCAGTACAGCTAGGGTCCGACTATAGCTTCCGTAAGGCGAACGATGCAAACCACTGGGGCCTGGTGTTTAATTTAGCCGGAAATCCCACCATCACCATCACCGACGTCGTCAGCGGCGATGTCACATCCCAAGGTTGGGTACTGGCCCAAGCCGGGACATTCAACGCTCAGCCGTTTGGCCTCTTCGAGTATTCGCTGAATTGCAGCACTTGCAACTCCGGAATGGCCGGCGTAACGACGCGCAGCCTCTCGTTCCGTCTCTTAGGTCCGGGCCTAACCGAAAGTAGCTTCATCGCCACCAACAACATCTACTTCGCCGTCGATGTGATGGGCAAAACCGCCGCGGCCGGCATCGGCAACACCGGTAGCGTAGGTGCACTGCGAGGAATCACCGTGGTTCAAACCGGCGTGCCCGAGCCGGGTTCCCCGCTACTGATCATCAGCGGTGTTGCCGTCCTCGGCCTAGGCAGGCTACGCCGCTCCCGCTAGGTTTCCCTGGGGAGCGCAGGGGAAGTCGAGGCAAGGTTGCTTTCATGACAGGGTCACGAAGTACTTTTCAAATTTGCCCGATACAAGCCCAGCGGTGGGCAATCGCTAGCGGGTACTGTTTCCGTTCGAGTGAAGACACAAGGCATTGACTTGCCGATTTTAGCGGGAATCTGGGAACTTACGAAAACCGGAGAATGTGCCCCACCGCTTTACGCGGTGGGCTAGGCATGTTGAAAAACCTGCTCCAGCCGCGAACGGAGTTAGCGGGCCGTGCGCAAGACGGAAGCCCGGTAAGCAGCGTGGCCCGCTCACTCCGTTCGCGGCTGGAAGAAAGTAAGGCTTCCGACAGTTTAACGCTGGGGGACAGGAATGAGCGTCTGGTAGACCAGGGTGCGGATGCGGCGGAAGTAGGTGGAGATGGCGGCTTGGGGGAGCTGGACCATGAGGACGGTGACTAGCTTCTCCTGAGGATCGACCCAGAAATAGGTGCCGGTGATGCCGGACCAGGAGAAATCGCCGACGGAGCCGGGGACCGGGTTACGGCCGGGGTCGGTGCGGATGCCGAAGCCGAGGCCGAAGCTGGTGCCCATTTCGGGGGTGGGTCCGACGGCGCCGAGGGCGAGGGCGACGGGGGTGTGGCGTTCGGCGGTGGGTGGTAACTGGTCGGAGGTCATGAGGGTGACGGTGTGAGGTGCGAGGAGGCGGACGCCGTCGAGTTGGCCGCCATTTAGGAGCATCTGGGCGAAACGGGCGTAGTCGCTGGCGGTGGAGAGCATGCCGCCGCCGCCGGACAAATAGGTGGGCCGGAGGGTGAGGTTGGTGGGCGGCATGGCCATGGGCGAATCGGGCAGGGCGAGGCGGGTGGCTTGGGCGGGGGTGAGAAAGAAGCCGGTGTCGGGCATCTTGAGGGGGCCGGTGATGCGGGCGGCGATGAAACGATCAAGGTCCATGCCGCTGGCCACTTCGACGACGCGGCCGAGAACGTCGGTGGAGACGCTGTATTCCCACACTTCGCCGGGCTGGTGGAGGAGCGGCAGGCCGGCCAGGGTGGTGATCATTTCAGAGAGTGATTTGCTGGCGAGGACGTTGCTTTTGCGGTAGAGCTCGTCCACGGGCGAGTTGCCGAAGATGCCATAGGTGAGGCCGGAAGTGTGGCGGAGGAGGTCCTGGACGGTCATGGGGCGTTTGGGCGCTTCGCGGTTGGGCCCGACGCGGAGGGCTTTGAATTCGGGGAGGTATTGGGCGACGGGCGCGCCGATGTCGAGCTTGCCTTCTTCGGCGAGCATCATGGCGGCCACGGAGACGATGGGCTTGGTCATGGAAGCGATGCGGAAGATGGCGCTGGGTAGCATGGGCGTTTGGGTGAGCCGGTTTTGGAACCCGAAGGAGTCGAGCGTGACGACTCTGCCTTGGCGCGCGATGAGCAGGACGGCACCGGGGATCATTTTCGTGTCGACGTCGCTCTTCATTTGTTGCCGCAGGTGTGCCAGGCGTTGAGTCGTCGCGATGTGGGTAGGGAGCGGCTGAGCGAGGGCGGATCCGAAAAGGAAAACGGACAGAAACGCAGCGGCGCGGAGACGGGACAAAATCATGGCTCAGTCTAGCGCCTTCGCTGGCCCGGTGGAAGGGAGAATGCCGCTTCAGCGTTGATCGCGCGAAGAGGTGGAATGTGCCCCACCGCTAGCGCCTTGGCTGGCCGATTGCCGATGAGTATCAGTGCGCGGTGAAGGTCAAACAGAACAAAGGTAAAGGGCGATGCCTGGCGTTGGTGGGCGATAGGTCCGGGCGGCCCCCAGCGGCCTTCGGGCGGCGGAACGAACCGAACCGACGAAGGGGGATGCCCGCATGTTATCCTCCGCGCAATGGGAAACGTCAGCCGCCGTTTTTTTCTTGCCTCCTCCGCCAGCGCCTTAGCCGCGCAGGACTCATCGAATCTTGTGTCCATCGCCGATGCGGCCGCGCGTTTGCGGGCGCGCAGTGTCACCTCGGTGCAACTCACTGAGGCGTGCCTGCAGCGCATCGAAGTGTACAACCCCAAGCTGAATGCCTTCATCACGGTGATGAAGGCGCAGGCCTTGGCGATGGCGCGGCAGGCCGACGCGGAGATCCGCGCGGGCAAGCTGCGCGGGCCGCTGCACGGGATTCCGATTGCGCTCAAAGACAACATCGATACGGCGGGCGTGCGCACCACCGGCGCGAGCGCCGTCTATGACTCGCGCGTGCCCGACGAAGACGCCGAAGTCACCCGCCGGCTGCTGGCCGCGGGCGCGGTGATCGTCGGGAAGACCAACCTGCATGAGTTTGCCAACGGCGGTACGTCGGCCATCAGCTACTTTGGGCCGGTGCGGAACCCCTGGGCGCTGGACCGGCATCCCGGCGGATCCTCGGGCGGCTCTGGCGCGGCGGTGGCGGCGGAGATGTGCCTGGGAGCGCTGGGCACGGATACTGGCGGGTCGATCCGCACGCCTGCGTCCCTCTGCGGCATCACCGGTCTCAAGCCCACGCACGGCCTTGTGTCGATACGGGGGATCATCCCGCTGGTGTGGACGCTGGACCATTGCGGGCCGATGACTCACACGGCCGAAGATGCCGCGCTCATGCTGCAAGTGCTGGCCGGCTACGACAAGCTGGACGTGTATTCGACGGAGCGCGCCATTCCTGACTATCTCGCGGAGATGAAGCGCCCCGTGCGCGACCTGCGCCTGGGCGTGCTACGCGTGCCGTTCTACGATCACATCGAGGCCGACGTAATGCAGGTGGTGGAAGCCGCCGTCGATGCCGCGGCCAAAATGACCAAGGGACAGAAGGATGTCGTGTTGCCCTCCTTGCGCGGTACGCAGACGCCGGGCGAGATGTACGCCTATCACGAAGAGAACTACAAAGCCGGCGCCGGCCGTTATCAGTTGCCGACCCGCCGGAACCTGGCCCGCGGCGCCGAGGCGAAGGCCTTTGAGTACGTGAAGGGCTGGCGGCAACTGATGCTGCTGCGGCGGACGATCGGCGATTGGTTCGACAAGCACGAAGTGGACCTCGTGCTGCTACCCACCATGCGCCGCGCGCCCCGGACGTTGGACGATACCATTAAGCGTTCGGAGAGCGAGAAGCCCATGAACCCGGAACTGGCCAATACCGCCGAGTTCAACATTCTGGGCATCCCGGCGATCACCGTGCCTTGCGGCTTCAACGCCAAGGGTATCCCCGTCGGCCTGATGATCGCGGGCAAGCCTTGGGCGGAGGGGCAAGTGTTGGCCTTGGCGCATGCCTACCAGAAATCGACGGACTGGCATACGAAGCGTCCGCGGCTTACGCCGGAGATGACAGTGCCGGCTTTGAAAGTGGAGGCGGAGGAGAAGTCGAAGGAATAGCCGGGCCGTAGCCAGGGCGATTGCCTGTAATTCAGGCGGTCGAGCCGGCCGCGATTTCTCGCGATTCTCTTTCAATTCCGGCCAGCATGCCGCGAAAGACGATGTGGTGGAGCGGGACGACAGCGTACCAATAGACGAGACCGAGGAGGCCGCGGGGTTGGAAGAGCGCGACCTGGTGCAAAGTGCATTGGGAGGCTTGCGCCCCAGGCTTGATTAGAAACTCAAGCAAGGCTTCGCCGGGAAGCTTCATTTCGGCGCGCAGACTGAGGCGGCGATCGCGCTCAAAGCCGGTGACGCGCCAGAAGTCGAGAGCTTCGCCATAGCCGACCGCCTCGGGATCACGACGGCCGCGGCGGAGGCCGGGTCCGCCGACGAGGCGGTCGAGCCAGCCGCGTAAGACCCACAGCCAGTCGGCCGCATACCAGCCATGGCCACCACCGACGCGGCAGACGGCGCGGAAGACGGCGGCGGCCGGGGCCTGGATGACTAACTGACGGGCGTCCCGGAAGACGGTGCCACCCGCCCAGTCCGGGTCGCCGGCGATGGGGCCAGCCATGGCCCAATTGGTCTCCACGTCGTGCCCAGCCACCTTGGCGAGGGCGGCGTGGATCGCGTCTCTGACAGGGAGCAGGGTTTGCGGAATCAGCCGGGTGATGCGATCCTCGCGGCAGACCACGGGATTCTTTAAGCCTTCCGCCAGCGGTTTGGCGATGTTATGACTCAGTGGCGTTACCAAGTGGATCCAGTAGGAACTCAGCCTCGGGGACAAGATGGGCACGGGGATGACCCACCGTCGGCAGAGGCCGAGTTCCTCCGCCATAATCGCCATGATTTCGCGATAGCGCAACACGTCCGGACCACCGATCTCGAAAACTTGGCCGGTGGTGGCGGGGCAGGTGAGCGCTCCGATGAGATACCCGATCACGTTCCGAACCGCGATCGGCTGGCAGCGCGTGCTCACCCACCGGGGCGTGATCATGACGGGGAGGCGCTCGACCAGGTAGCGGAGAATCTCAAACGAGGCGGAGCCTGAGCCGATGATCATGGCCGCTCGCAGCACGGTGACGGGTACGCCGGTGGAGCCCAGTGTATGCTCCACTTCGCGGCGCGACGAAAGGTGCTCGCTCAGGTCGACGCCGGTGTCGCCGAGGCCGCCGACATAAATAATGCGGCCGACCCCGGCCTGGGCGGCAGCGGTGGCAAAGCTTTGGGCGAGGCTCAGGTCTACCGTCACGTAGCCCTTGCCGGCTGAGGTCATCGAATGTACCAGGTAGAATGCGACAGCGCAGCCGGCTAGTTGCGCGGCCAGCGCAGGGGTGTCAGCCAGATCCGAGGCTCGGATTTCAGCATGGGGGTTCTGTGCCCAGGCCCGGTCTTGCAGTTTGCGTGGGGCACGGGCAAGGCAGCGAATGCGGAAGCCTTCGTCGAGGAGGCGCGGCACCAGCCGTCCGCCGAGGTAGCCGGTGGCCCCTGCAATGGCAATGCAGCGTTTCTCGTCAGCCGGCTTTTCAGGTGGGAGTTCCGTGGAGCACCTCCCAGTGGAACCGGCGCCAGGCGACCTTCACTGTGATTCCTGCGGGGACGGGACGACGCAGGGGCCACGCCGCGATCGCGAAGTGCCAGAGTGACGCCAGGGTAGGGAAGACCACGAGGAAGTTCCCATCGGCACCGGATACCGCCGCACTATACCCGCCTTGCTCAACGACGAGGTTGAGCTCAAGTGCGCGGAGCAGGGGCAGCATCGCGGGTCCGAATCTTCATCGCGCCATTCAGTTTCCACATCGCATGCTGGGCGTTAGGCGAGGTGGAACTCGGTACGAGGACTTCCAGGTTTTGGAACTCATAAATGATCTCTGCACCTCGGCCAGTGAGGCGGTCGTAGAGACCGATGGCGAGATCGGGCCAGGTGGTGGTTTCGGATTTTGGATTTTCCATATTTGCTCATCAGATGCACGGGATGACCGTCGGGACGTAGTTTGTCTGCCGCGTGGGCAATGCTGGCCTTGCGCGTGGGCGGTGATGGCGTTGAGGGATTGGGATCAATCGCTCAACGCAACGTGTTACTCACGGTCTGGCGTTCCCGCCTGGTAGGCCGGTGCGAACATACTTCCACGTCTGGCTGGCAGGGCCAGCTGGCGTCGCACTGGAAGCCGCACTGGAAACTGCCGTGGGCGATTCCTTATACTCAAGAATCCATGCGCCGCCGTGTCTTTTTGTCCCTTCCTGTCTCGCTGTGGCCTTTCCGTCTATGTGCTGCGCCGCAGGTGGATGTTGCGGCGCTCGATCGGCCGCGGGTTCTGGCGGCGGCTGATCGCTATCTTCGCGAAAAGCCTATTACCGTAACGGGTTCCTCGAGCCGCCGCAGCGCGGGCGGCAAACATGAGTTTTTTAGCGAAGGCCACTACTGGTGACCCGATCCGCAGGATGCGCAAGCGCCCTACATTCAGCGCGATGGCCTCACCAATCCCGCAAACTTTGTCGCGCATCGGCAAGCGATGGTCCGGCTTTCGCTCCAAGTGCCGGCGCTCACGGCGGCCTTCCTGCTGACGAAGAAGAAGAATTACGCCGAGCACGCCGCGAGCCATCTGCGCGCCTGGTTCATTGACGAAACCACGCGGATGTGATCGCATCTGCTTTACGCGCAAGCCATCCAAGGGCGCTTCACCGGCCGCGGCATCGGCGTGATCGATACGCTCCATCTGGTGGAAGTGGCGCGGGCGGCCGGCTTGCTTACCAACGTCGACGTGCGGCCATGGTTCGCCGAAT
>JAYVUQ010000230.1:0-5109 GCA_043787785.1 Bryobacteraceae bacterium | reverse complement strand
GGTGGCCAGTTCGCGCAAGTAAACGGGGACTACCTGCTCGACCGCGGCAGCAAGGCCTTCACCGCCAATCCCAACGACCCCAAGGACCCGAACTTCTGGTTCCGCGCTAACAACGCCGACGGCACCAAGACCTTCGTCAACCCGGCCGTCGGCACCTTTAACAATGCTCGTGTCCGCAGCATCATCTACAACCCGGGCTTCCAGAGTTGGAACACGGGCTTATTCAAGAAGTTCGCGATTACCGAAAAGCACAACGTGCTCTTCCGCGCCGAAGCTTTCAACTGGCTGAACCACCCGAACTGGGGCGGCGCGGACGGTGGCATCGCCAGTTCCACCTTCGGCAAAGTCACCGGCAAGAACGATCAACGCAACCTGCAAATGAGCTTGCGCTACCAGTTCTAACTTCCTCGTATCCATAAGAAAAAGGGCCACTCGGGTGGCCCTTTTTTCGTTCGTTTCCGCTCCGGGGCCTTATAATGGAGGCTTGGAACTAGAGAAGGTCCTGCTCCGCAAAGTCGGCGAAGCTGTCACGCGCTTCAAGATGATCCGCGAAGGCGATCGCGTGGCGGTGGCGCTGTCGGGCGGTAAAGACTCCGTGACGATGCTCGAGGCCCTCCTGCTGCTCCAGAAGCGTGCCCCTATCGACTTCTCCGTCTGCGCATTCACCATCGAGCAGGGCAAGTTCCTGAGGCCCATTCAGCCCCTCGGCGAGTGGCTGCTTTCTCGCGGCATCGACTGGCACTACATCGTCGACAATCCCTCTTTACAGCTGATTGAAGACGAGCCGGACCATGGCTGTGATCTGTGCAGCCGCTTTCGCCGCCGGGCTGTTTACGACGTAGGCCGCAAATTGGGCGCGAATGTGATCGCCCTGGGCCACACCGCTGACGATTTCTGCGAAAGCTTTCTGCGTAATACGATGTTTACCGGCCGCGTGAGCGCGCTGCCTCCCGTCACTTATTCGCGGAACAAGGACTTCCGCCTCATCCGGCCTCTGGTGTATGTCCATGAGGTCATCACGAAGGCTTACGCCAAGGGTTTAACCGACGACGTGGTACCCTGCGGCTGTTCTCAAAAGACCGGTACGGTCCGCGGTTCCATCCGCGAATTTATGGATCAGATGGAGCGCGAACATCCCCGCATGAAGGACACTATGCTCGCGGCCATGGGCAATCTCTACCCCCAACGACTGCTGGACCCGCGCTACTTCGACCCCGAAATCAGCGATGAGCCGGCCACGCAGACTCTCTTTCCTATCCTGACGGAAACTTAAAGAATTTTTAGAATCCGGGCGATTCATCGGACTGTAACCAACCGCTGGTTGACCCGCCCCAAACCCAATGAGACGATAGAGGTTCGATTTTACCGGTATGCGCTTCCTCCCTAAAGAAGAAAAGTTTTATCAGAGCTTTCTGGAACAGACCACGTTGAGTCACCAGGCGGCGGTGCTGCTGCTAACGGCTTGCCAGACCAATGCGCTCACGCCGGAGTTGGCCATTCAGATGTCGGACATTGAAGGGCAAGCGGACAAGGTGCTGCACGCGATTCACGTCAAACTGCACCAGACCTTCATTACGCCGATTGACCCCGAAGACATCCACTCCCTGGCCTCCCATCTGGATGACGTGCTCGACTATCTGGAAGACGCCACGCATTGTCTGGTCGCCTATAAGGTGAGCCCGATTCCCAAGCCCGTCACCGATATCTGCGCCTGCCTGGTGCGCTGCACGGCGGAACTCGCCAAAGCCTTCCAAGCGTTGAGCGACGGGCGCAACCTCGATGAGTATTGCGTGCAGATCAACCACATTGAAGGCGAGGTGGATGCGATCGAGCGCAGCGCCGTGGCGGACCTCTTCGAACGCGAGCCCAACGCCATCCAGATCATGAAAATGCGCGAAATCTATGACTTATTGGAACGCACGGCCGACGCCTGCGAGGACGTGGCGGATGTCCTGCAGAACGTCGCGGTCAAGAACGGCTAACGCATGTCCGCTTTGTTGGTTCTGGTAATTGTCATCATCCTGGTGGCGCTGATCTTTGACTATATCAATGGCTTTCACGACGCCGCCAACTCGGTGGCGACCATCGTCGCGACGCGCGTTTTGACACCCTTTCAAGCCGTCATCTGGGCCGCCGTCTTTAATTTTGCCGCCGCCTTGCCCCTGTTATTCTCGGCCGAGGCCGGCGTGGCTAAAACTGTAGGTTCCAACTTAGTCAACCTCGACTACGTAACGCCCATTGTCATTCTAGCCGGCCTTCTCGGGGCGATTGCCTGGAATTTATTTACTTGGTTTTACGGGATCCCGTCAAGCTCCTCGCATGCCCTCATCGGTGGCTATGCCGGTGCCGTGATGTGTAAAGTGGCGATGATTGAGGGTATCGGAAGCGTGATGAAGGGCGTCAAGATCGATGGTTGGATCGAGACGACAAAGTTCATCGTCTTAGCCCCGTTGATCGGTTTGGTGCTCGGTTACACGCTGATGGGCATCGTTTATTGGATGTTCAAGAACTCAACGCCCAGCAAGATGGACCGTTGGTTCCGCCGCCTGCAACTCCTGTCCTCGGCATTGTTTAGTTTCGCGCACGGCTCCAACGACGCGCAGAAGACCGTGGGCATTATCACCGGCGTGTTGGTATCGGCCGGTTACCTCAAAGAGTTCCACGTCCAGGGCTGGGTGATTCTATCGGCATTCGGGGCAATCGCCTTGGGTACCATGACCGGCGGCTGGCGCATTGTCCACACGATGGGCAGCAAGTTGACGCGCCTCAAGCCGCGGGGCGGTTTCTGTGCGGAGACGGCGGGCGCGATTGCAATTCTGATCCCCACTTACTTAAAAATTCCTGTTTCGACGACGCATGTCATCACCGGTGCGATTGCCGGTGTAGGGTCAATTAACCGGGTGAAGAGCGTGCGTTGGGGCTTGGCGCGGCAACTGCTGTGGGCCTGGGTGCTCACCCTGCCGGCATCGGCTTTCGTGGCCGCGGTTTGTTATTACTTTGTGGCGATCCTGGCGAAGGTCGCGGGCTGGCCCGGCGCCCATCCGAATTAACCCCGATTCCCGCTCGCTGCGTTCACTTACCCCCCAATATAACGGGCATAGAGCGACCGTGCCATCGCCACATCCTGCGTGCCTTTGATGATCGCGCGGCCATCGGGGAAGATGGTCATCTCGTAAGGGTTAAGGAAAAAGCGCAGCGCAAATTCATTGGCCCGCACTTGGCCTAGTGGCTCCAGCGTACGGGCCAGTGCTACCAA
This sequence comes from Bryobacteraceae bacterium, assembly GCA_043787785.1. GTDB lineage: Bacteria > Acidobacteriota > Terriglobia > Bryobacterales > Bryobacteraceae > JALHNI01. The sequence continues at coordinate 1,853 of JAYVUQ010000230.1, read as the reverse complement.
ATCGAGCGGGCGTTGCCGTTCGTGAATCTGGACCGCGTTGCGGCCGCAAAGTGAAATCGGCTTGCGGCGTTGGCCAGTCAGATGGACGAACTGCCCTTGTCCACAGCAAAGGCAATCGGGGTCGGCCGTGGGGGGCGCGGTTTGCCGGATGCGTCCGCTCCACACGTCGATGGTCGTCAGGCCCAGGTAGGGCTCCTGGCCGATGAGAATCTTGATGGCGGCGGCTACTTGCAGGGCACCAATCGCCGTCGTAATTGCGCCCAGAACACCCGCGGTTTCGCAGGTCTCTTGCGCGCCGCCCGGGGCCTCGGGGTAGACACACGCCAAGCAGGCCGTGCGCGCGGGGATGATGGGCATCGTCAGCCCATAACTACCGACGGCCGCGCCGTAGATCCAGGGCAAATTGTGGGCGATGGCAAAGTCGTTCACTAAGTAACGGGTTTCGAAGTTATCCGTGCCATCCAAAAGTAATTGCGTACCGCTAAGTAAGTCGTTCGCATTGGTGGGTGTCAGGTCAACGGCTTCGGCCTCTACGCGGATGCCAGAGTTCATCCGGGCGATAGCCTGCCGGGCGGCGATCGCCTTAGGTAGACCTTGGCGGGCGTCTTCTTCGGTAAATAGCCATTGGCGCTGTAAGTTAGACGCTTCGATGGAGTCGCGGTCGATAATGCGCAAAGTGCCCACTCCGGCGCGGGCCAGCGCCGCCGCGTGATAAGTGCCGAGGGCGCCGCAACCCACAATGGTCACGTGGGCGGCAAGTAACTTCTCTTGCCCGGCCAGGCCAATGCCATCGAAGAGGATTTGGCGGGAGTAACGGTCGTGGTCGAGGTCAGTCACAGTGGTTTTTAGTAAGTCGCCCCTTTGAAGGGCAGGCGAACCCGATAGACGCTGGTGTAAGCCGTGATATACAGCGTCATCAGGTCGGGGTCGCCAAAAGCCAGGTTGTGGGGCGTTTCGGGTGTCTTGATGCTCTTGAGCAACTTACCTTGGCTCGAGTAAATCGAGATATCTTCGCAAGCCACGTAGACATTGCCTTTTTCATCGGTGCGAACGCCGTCCGGCGGGCCCACGATGCCGGAAACAAAAACGCGCTCGTTGCTGGTGACGCCGGAGCGGTCCACGTCGTAAACCAGAATGGATCGCTCATCGGAGTTAGCGACATAGAGCAAGCGTCCATTCGGTGATAACGTAATGCCGTTGGGGCGGCCAGTCACTTTGGCCACCAGCGAAAGCTCGTTCTTGGGGCTGATGCGGTAAATGCCGTAGAAGTCCAGCTCCCGCGTGTCGGATTGGTGCCCGAAGGCCGGGTCGGTAAAGTAGACATTGCGGTCTTTGCGCACGCAGATATCATTGGGCGCATTGAACCGTTTCCCCTCAAACTTCTCGGCCAACGTCTCCTGTTTGCCCGTTTTGAGGTTGGTGCGCACCACGCGCCGGGTGCGGCTCTCGCAAGAGTAAAGGTTGCCTTCCGCGTCGACGGCATTGCCGCTCACGCCATTCGATTTTTCCCGCCAAGGCGTGCTGCCTTTGCCCGGCACAAACTTGTGAATCAGATTATGTGGCACGTCGCTAAAGAGCAGATAACCTTCGGCGATCCAGACCGGGCCTTCGGTGAATTGATGCTTCGCCGAGACGCGATCGATCCGGGTTTCGAGGTCCGCCAAAGAGTTAGGTGCCTCTTTGGGAGCGCCTTCCTGGGAGAACAAGGCGGTTATAATTAGAATCACCATGAAGCCGATATGGATTACGGTGTTTCTCTTTACCATCTCAATGTTTGCCTCCGGTGCCGACCCCCTGAGTATAAAGGACTATGCCGCTTCCATTGAAAAGTGGCGGACGGAATCGGAAGCCAA
>JAYVUQ010000229.1:0-6202 GCA_043787785.1 Bryobacteraceae bacterium | reverse complement strand
GATCTGGAGGTGAAACGCAACGAACTACTTTCGGCGATCGACGCCAAGAAGAACTCGCTCACCTTGGACGAATCGAAACGTCGCCTAAAACAACTCGAAAGCGACATCAAATCGCGGCAGGAGCAGGCGCAGGCGGAACTCGCGGTGTTGATGGAACGGCGAAACAAGTCGACGCTCGAACTCAACCGGGAGCGGGCACGCTTGAGCCAGGTGAAGTTGCTGAGCCCGATGAGTGGCTTGGTGGCGATCAAGCAGAACCGGGGCAACGCCATGATGTTCGGCATGCAGTTACCGGATATCCGCGAAGGCGACCAGATTCAGCCGGGTATTCCGGTGGCCGAGGTGTTGGACCTGTCGGAGCTGGAAGTAGTGGCTAAAGTGGGCGAACTGGACCGGGCGAATCTTCACGAGGGCCAGGACGTGATCATGCGCCTGGACGCGATTGCGGACAAGAGCTTCACCGGCAAGATCAAATCGATGAGCGCCACGGCCAGCGCGAACATGTTTTCGTCCGATCCGGCCAAGAAGTTCGACGTGCTGTTTAGCGTGGACATGCGGCAATTGCTCACCACGCTCGGTGCCAAGCCCGACTACATTGAGCGCGTGGTGGCGACGGCTGAGGCGAACCGGAAGAAGGCTCCGATGGGTCCGCCGCCGGGGGCGCTGGCGGCGATGATGGCTCGGATGAACGCGGGTGGTAGCCCTCAGGGTGGTAATCCCGGCGGTCCGGGTGGCGCACCTGGCTTCTCCATGGGGGGGCCGGCGGCGGGCGGCTTTGCCCCCGCGGGTGGCCCCGATGGTGGCGCACCGGCTGGTGGCGGCCAACAACGGCGGGCTGGAGGCGGCGCCATGTCTGCATTTACGCGAGATCTGCCGGCAGACCAGGCGAATAAGATGCGCGATGCGATCGCCAAGGCCCTGGGTGGAAAGAACATCGTCGAGCTGGAAGGCGAGGAGCGCGGAAAGGTGATGGCTTCGCTTCGCGAGGAGTATCAAAAGATTACCGGGAAACCGATGCCGGGTCGGCAACGGGAAGGTGGCGGCGCCGCCGGTGGCGCACCCGGTACCGAGTCTGTGGCGGGTGGGGCGCCCGGCGGCGGTCGCCGCAATGGCGCCGGGGGCGGAACGATGTCAGCCATGGGTACCGGCGCCGGGGGCTTTTCGGCGAAAGATATGGAAAATGCCAAGTTGCCCCTGCCTCCCGAACAGGATTCGCAAATTGACGTCCTGCTGCGGCCGGGCTTGCTTTCCGATGTCGAAATTATCGTGGAGAAGATTCCGAACGCTATCAACGTGCCCACCCAGGCCGTCTTTGAAAAAGACGGCAAGCCGGTGGTTTACGTAAAGACGGAGCGCGGCTTTGAAGCGCGCAATATCAAAATTTTCAAACGTAGTGAATCGGTGATGGTGCTTACGAGCGGCGTGAAGCCGAACGAAGTGGTGGCCCTGGCCGATCCGTTCGCCACGACGACGGACAAAAAGAAAAAGTCGGATGGCGGCGGCGGCGGAGCCGGCATGCCCATGGGCCAAAAAGGAAGCCGTTAGGATATGAGTATTTTTTCAGGCCTTCTCCCCGAGCTATACATGGGGCTGCAAAGCCTCTTTGTGCATAAGCTGCGTAGTCTTCTAACGATGCTGGGCATGATCTTCGGCGTGGGCGCGGTGGTGGCGATGTTGTCGATCACGGCGGGCGCGCAGAAGGAGATGATGAGTTACATCGACCTGCTCGGCGTGAATAACATCATCATCGAAGCGAAAGAAGCGGTGGACCGGAATGAGTTACAAGCGCGGCGGGCCATCTCGCCCGGCCTCACCTTCCGGGATTTCCGGGCCATCAGCGAGAACGTCCCCGGCGTGGCCGCGTCGACGCCGCGCAAGCGCTTTAAGCCGCAGAAAATTTTGCCCAAGGTGGCCAGTGAGCCCCCGTTGTTGATTGGCGTCGAAGCCGACTATCTCGAAATCAATAGCTTAAAAGTCGTGGAAGGCCGTTTCTTTACCGAGGAGGACAACCTCAACTCCGCGCCGGTGTGTGTGTTGGGTGAGGGTGCCAAGGTGAATCTCTTGGGCTACGAGCCGGCAGTGGGCAAGTTCGTCAAGATCAATGAGAATTGGTTGCAGGTGGTAGGTGTATTGGCGCAGCAAGCCACGGCGGATTCAGACGTCGAAGGCCTGGAAGTTACCAATCGCAATAATCTGATCATCTCCCCTCTCAATACGGTGATGCGCCGCTTCGAGGATAATACCTCCTACTTAAAAGACGAGATCGATGGCATCTACATGAAGGTCGGCAACAATGTTGACTCGATTGAAACCGCAAGCATTGTCACTGCCATCCTGGCTTCCACCCACAAGGATTCCGGCGACTTCACCGTCACGGTGCCGGCCGGATTGCTGGAACAGCGCCGCCGCACGTCATTCATCTTTAGCGTCGTGATGTTGTGCATCGCCGGCATTTCGTTGCTGGTGGGCGGTATCGGCATCATGAACATCATGCTGGCGACGGTGCTCGAGCGGACGCGCGAGATCGGCATCCGGCGCGCCATCGGTGCACGGCAGGCGGATATTATTCGTCAATTTCTGATGGAAGCGGTTTTAATTTCGATTATGGGCGGGGTGATCGGCATCCTGTTCGGGCTAACACTCTCGAAAATTATCGCCACGGCTGCCGGCTGGTCCACGGTGGTCACCGCGGCCAGTGTCATTGTGGCCTTTGGCGTATCTTGCGGTATCGGCCTGCTGTTCGGGATCTACCCGGCGGTGCAGGCGGCCAAGCTGGATCCGATCGAAGCAATTCGCTACGAATAAATCAATTTACTTACGAGATTCCATGATTAAATTTCTGCGTTACTCCCTCGCTGCTCTCTATCTGTGTTCGCTCGTTTCGGCTCAAGATACTTCTCGCAAGTTGAAGGCTCCGGAAGAGACGGCCAACTCGTTTACTGGACAGTTGAAGACCTACGACGAGTACAAGTATCCAAGGATGTTTACTTCCCCGTACATGAGGCAGCAGCTCACCTTCAAGGCCGATCCCACCTTGTCGTTGGCCGACCCGACGCGGCTTAAAGACTTTGTGGTGGATGGCAAGTTGGAGCTATCGCTACGGTCGTATTTAGAGCTCGTGTTGGCGAATAACACGCAAATCATGCTGCAGAAGGTTTTGTTACAGCCTGCGCGCAACGCGATTCAACGGGCGTTCGGCGTATTCGATCCCGTGGCGAACTTCCGCTACGCTGCCACCCGGCAGGAGACGCCCACCACTGACCAGTTGCAGGGCGCCCAGGTCCTCAACACGCTTACCGCCCCGCTCACGATGGGCGTAACGCAGGTGCTGGAGAATGGGCTGCAATATCAGGTAGGTTACAGCACCCAGCGATCGACCACGAATAGTACGTTCGCCAATTTCAGCCCTTTTTACACTTCAAATCTGAATGCGACGGTAATCCAGCCGCTGCTGCGAAACCGGGGCGGCTATTTCAACAAGATTCCCGTCTATGTGGCTCGGGCGCGGCTGCGTTCAGCGGAGTTCCGCTTTGAAGACACGATGAACCGCTTGCTCTCCAATGCCGAAAATGCCTATTGGGATGTGATCGGGGCGCGCGAAAATCTCAAAGTTCAGGAGCAGGCTTTGGGCTTGGCGGATACCAGCTTGAAGCGAGCTCAGCGCGAGCTGGAGTTGGGCGCCATTTCGGCCCTCGACATCTACCAGCCCCAAGCCACCTATGCCCGTTCAGAGATTCTCGTGACGCAGGCACGATACCGGTTAGCGCAATTCGAAGATGCCTTGCGTCTGCAAATTGCCGTCGATTTGGACCCCGATGTGCGTCAGCTCCCAGTAATTTTGACGGAGCCCGTACTGCCGCCCACGGACACCAAGGCCTTCGACAAAGAAGCCATTGTCACCGAGGCCCTTTCGCTACGTCCCGACCTGAAGGCAACACGGCAGGACGTGCTCAATGATGAACTCTTCATGCGAGCGGCGGCGAATAACCTCCGGCCGGATTTGTCGATTTTTGGTAACTACGCTTCGCAAGGTATCGGCGGCTTTAGACTGCCTGCCCGGGGCCTGCCCGCGGTACCCGGTGGTTTCCCCGACGCTCTCAGCCAGACGTTCGGCTTCAGCTTTCCCGTTTTCGGAGCCGGCATCCAGTTGCGGCTCCCCTTGCGAGATCGCCGGGCTGCCGCTGACTACTCTGACTCGGTGGTGGCCAAGCGGGCTGACCTGCTCAATGAACGGCAGATTACGCAACAAGTCCGTCTCGATGTGCTCAATGCGATCAATCTGGTGGAGAACAGCCGCGCCAGCGTAGAGTTAGCCAAGATTGCGGCCGACTTCGCCCAGAAGCGCGTGGAAGCGGAGCAGAAGAAGTACGACCTGGGCACCACGACCCTCTTCTTCGTCCTCGCCGCGCAACAGGATCTTTCCCAGGCCCAATCCGACCTGGTAACCCAGTCGGTGACCTACCGGCGCAACCAATTGAACTTGTTGCAGCGCAGTGGCAAGCTCCTGGGCGATCGCGGCGTTATTCTCCAGTAAACTGCCCCGGAAATACCTAGCCCACCGTGTGACGCGGGGGGGCACATTCGCAACTTTTCATTTACAAATCCATTTGCGTGCCGATTTCCACCACCTGCCGGTAAGGCAGGCCAAAGTAACGGTCAGCCGTTACGGCGTTCTGTTGTAAGAAAGCAAATAACGTCTCCGCCACCACGCCCATCCGGCCACGCTTTGAAGCAATAAAGCTTTCGCGCCCCAAATAGTAAGTCACTTCCAGCCCGGGAAAGGGAATTCCTGCCTGCCGCACGGCCTGCTCCAATACTTCCGGCACCCGCGGCTCTTCCATAAACCCAAACCGAACCACCACCCGATGAAATCCATCGGGCAAATGAGTCACCGTGAATCGCTCCGCCTCTGGCACCACGGGCCGGTTCGCGGTCAGCACCGTCAATAGCACCACCGTCTCCTGCAATACCCGGCTGCGCTCCACATGATGCACTAACACCGGCGGGGGCATCTCCGCGCTCGAAGCCATGAATACGGCCGTGCCGGGCACCCTGGCCACCAATCGCGCATCGATCCGTTTCTGCGCCGTTTGCGCCGTCGGAAACCGTACCGCATATTTATGCGCAATCAACGTCCGCCCCCGGTTCCACAGCACCATCACCGTCATCACCGCCGCCCCAATTAGCAACGGGACATAGCCGCCTTCGCTAAACTTGAATAAGTTGGCCCACAAGAAAGGTAAGTCCGTCGCCAAAAACAAAACTAACAGCGGCAACGACTTTGCTAACGACCAGCCCCAGCTCTCCCGGATCACCACATAGTAAATCAGCGACGTAAACACCATCGTTCCCGTCACAGCCAAACCATAAGCCGCCGCCAACTTAGTCGATTCGCGAAATACCAGCACTAACAAAATGCACCCAATCGCCAAAAAATAATTCACCTGCGGAATGTAAATCTGCCCCTGCGCGTCATGCGAAGTATGTTTCACCCGCACGCGCGGGAAGTAACCCAACTGCATGGCGGATCGCGTCAGGCTAAATGCGCCAGAAATCAAAGCCTGCGAAGCAATCACCGTGGCAAAACTCGATAAGATCGCCAGCGCATAAGTCGCCGCGCCCGCCGGCACCATCGAGAAAAATGGATTCGCAAAAGTCCCCGGCACCCGCAGCGCGTGCGCCCCTTGGCCGAAATAGGCGAGTAACAACGCTGGCATCACCAGACCCACCCACATCCAGCGGATCGGCCGGATGCCGAAATGTCCCATATCCGCGTACAGCGCTTCGCCACCCGTCACCGCCAACACGACTGACCCCAGTATGTGGACGCCCCCCCAACCGTGCCGTACAAAATAACCCACCGCATGAGTCGGCAACATCGCTGCCAGAATCTCCGGATCGTGGCTGATATGGTAAATCCCCAAAGTGGCCAAAGTCCCAAACCACACCACCATCACCGGCCCAAACAGCTTGCCCACCGCCGCCGTGCCGTGGCTCTGGATCGCAAATAGGCCAATCAGAATCAGCACGGTCAACGGCACCACGTACGCCTGTAAGTCCGGATTGGCCACCTGCAATCCTTCTACCGCGCTTAGTACAGAAATTGCCGGCGTAATCATCCCATCGCCGTAAAGCAAAGCCGCGCCCGCCACCGCCAACAACGCCACCAACGGGATCCGGCCCGGCTTGCCCGTCCGGCTGC
>JAYVUQ010000228.1:0-5101 GCA_043787785.1 Bryobacteraceae bacterium | reverse complement strand
CCAGACGGCAATGGCTCCTTGCTCGACCATTCGGTATATCTGTACGGCAGCGGCATGGGGAATCCCGATGTGCATGACCATGTGAACCTGCCGATCATCGTGGCTGGTGGCGGCGCTGGACGCCTCAAGGGCGGCCAGCATATTCGCTATGACAAGCCGACGCCGCTAGCTAACTTACACCTCACTTTACTTGACAAAGTCGGCGTGAAACTAGACGCCTTTGCCGATAGCAAAGGCAAGATCAAAGAATTATCGGATCCGGTGTCCTTATGAAACTCTGCCTCGGCGTGCTCGCTTTGCAGTTACTGGCCGGCGATCTTCGCCTGGCTGACGCGGCCAAACAGCAGAATCGCCCGGCGATCGAGATGTTGCTCAAGCACAAGAGCGATCCGAATGCGCCGCAAGTGGACGGCACCACGGCTCTTCATTGGGCGGCTCACCATGATGACCTCGAGGCCGCACGGTTGCTCCTGAAGGCCGGCGCCAAAGTGAGCGCCACCAATCGTTATGGCGTCACCCCCCTTTCGCTCGCCTGCACCAACGGCAGCGGCCCGATGGTCGCCCTGCTCTTAGAAGCCGGGGCCGACCCCAATACGACACTGCCGGGTGGAGAAACGGCCTTGATGACCGCGGCCCGCACGGGAAAGCTCGACGCGGTTCAAGCATTAGTCGGCCGTGGCGCCAACGTCAATGCCACGGTGCAAGCCAAAGACGGCCAAGCGGGCCAAACCGCCCTGATGTGGGCTGCCGCCGAAGGTCAGGTATCTGTCGTCGAAAGTTTGCTAGCGGCAAAAGCCGAATGGAATACGCGGCTCGATTCTGGATTCACACCGTTTCTCTTTGCCGTCCGCGAAGGCCGCATCGGCGTGGTGCGTGCGCTACTGAAGGCCGGGGCCAACGTCAATGACGCCATTGAAAGTAAGGCCACGCCCACCCCACGGCCCGGTCGCCGTCCGCGCGCTGGAGTGAGTGCGCTGGTGCTGGCGGTAACCAACGCTCACTACGAACTCGCTTCCGTGCTCCTGGATGCCGGGGCCGACCCCAACGCGGCCGATGCCGGCTACACCGCCCTCCACGTCATCAGCGCGGTGCGCAGGCCTGGCTTGGGCGACAACGACCCGGCGCCCGATGGCTCTGGCAATCTCACCAGCAATGACATCGTCAGGAAGCTGGCCCAGAAGGGCGCGGATCTAAATACCAAGATGACCAAACGCGTGCCCTTCGCCATGACCGCCATCAACTCGCTGGGCGCCACCCCATTCTTCAACGCCGCTCGCAGCGGCGATGCGGAACTGATGCGGCTGCTGGCGTCGTTGGGAGCCAACCCGATGCTCACCAACGATGAAGGCACCACGCCGCTGATTGCCGCCGCCGGGCTCGGCACCCGCTCACCGGGCGAAGATGCGGGCACCGAAGCCGAGGTCCTCGAAGCCGTTCAAGCCGCACTCGACCTTGGTAATGATCTCAACGCCGTCAACTTGAATGGCGAGACGGCAATGCACGGTGCCGCATACAAGAACTACCCCGCAGTGGTGGAACTGCTCGCCGCCAAGGGCGCCAAGATTGAAATCTGGAACAAGAAAAACAAATTCGGCTGGACCCCTTTGCTCATCGCCCAGGGCTATCGCTTTGGCAACTTCAAGCCGTCGCCCACCACGATGGCCGCGGTGGAAAAGGTGATGCTGGCCGCTGGCGTTACGCCTCCGCCGGCCCCCGTTGCCGGCGCGGTGAAGAACAGCGAATACAAGTAGTTAGGCGGGGATCTTCAACAAACGGATTCCATTCTCCCAAGTGATCTTGCGAAAGACATTGGGCGTTGAGAGTTCCTTTAGCAGGCCCAAGGTATCGCGTCCCGTACACTTGCCCTTCAAACGGGGCAAAAGCGGACCGCCACCCGCCCCGTGGCCATCGTAGCAACTGCAATCGCACCCAAACATCAGCTTGTTCTCATGCCGGGCCAGGAAGCCACGCGTAAAGTCTGGATCGCGGCTGAGCGCGTTATTGCCGGAGTTGGCGGACATGTCACCATAGATATTGGGATAGTCGGCTAGCAGGCGGTCACTCAGGCCGCCGGGCTTCACCTTGCCCTCGGGATAGCTGGTATCCATGGGCACGCCGGCGCTAATGTTGGCCCAGAAGAAGTCGGCGTGGGCAATGAAAGTGGTCTTCTTGTGCGCCTTCAGCATCTTGTCGAAGCTGCGCAAACCGGGGTTGAAATTCCCCTTCACTTCCTGAAAGTGCATCAGGATCGGCACGTTGAGTTCGGCGGCAAGGTCGTAGGCTTGACGCATTTCTTTGGAGTCGACAGCCAAGTTGTGCTTCATTTCGCCAAAGCCGCGCGCGCCGCCTTCGGTGATGGCTTTGCGCAGCCGGGCCAGGCCGTCTGGTTGGGATGGGTTAGTAGCGGCGAACCAGAGGAAGCTCTTCGGATGCTTGGCGATTTCTTCCTTGGCCCGATCCTGGTTCCGCAGGTCAGTGAGCAGGATGGCCTTGGTGCAGCCGGAGCCCTCCAAATGCTCTTGGGACGAATGCGCGTCGCGCCGGGGGTGGAGGTGGATATCGAGCACCGGGCCTCCCCACTCGAACTGCGTTTGCCCAAGGGCGGCCGAGGCCAAGGAGGCGGCTAGAAAATGTCGACGATGGATCACCCTAATACATATACACCTACCGAATGGCGACCACCACACCCGCTTGGCTTTGTCCCTCACCTATCTGCAATAAGACAAGCCGCATCCCGCCCGCTAACCCTGCCGGGATCCGTACGTTCAGTTGCATCACCCCTACCGTCCCGGGCGCTTGGCCGCGAAAGAGAACCTCGGCCGGCTGGCCGCCGATGGTGAACGTGGTGGCCGCGGCTGGTTCCGGAAAGCCATCGCGCGGCGTGCTACCCGTCCGGCTGGGCGGCGAAGTAGCGCCCTGTCCGGTGGCGTAAAACACCATCACTTCGCCGGCGCGCGCGGGGCTGCTGGGCGAATTCACGCTACCGTCCTGATTCCACGCCCCTGGAAAAAGCGCCGGACGGGTTGCCGCCAAGGGCACCGTCACCGGGCTGCCGGCTTGGCCGTTCACCGCCACGATCAGCGTCGCCTCCGTCGCACCCGATAGCTCGTAGGGCACTTGGACGTTCAGTTGGTCGCTCCGCAAGAATAGGAGCGGCGCCGCCACTCCGTTCCAGGTGACGGCAATCCCTTGTCCCGTGGTGGGAAGTGCGCCGCCCTCCACACTCATCGCGACACCTTCCGCCGGGCCCAGCCCGCTGCCAAAAATCGATACCAGTTGGCCTGGCGAAACCGGCACTGGAGCGGCGCTAAAGACGCTCGCCACGCCAACCGAGGTTACCTGCGGCCCGCCAACTGCCGGCGCACCCAGGGTCCACAGTTCGTTCGTCAATTCACCGCTACTGGTCCGCCCACCGAAGAAGAAAGCCGTCCGGCGGTCAAGCGAGTAGGCTGACTCGTGACGAGAGCGCCCGGACGGCGATGGGCCTTCGATCACACTCGCCCGCCACTCGGACGGACCAAACTCCCACGTATCATTCAATTCCGCGCTTGCGGAGCCGCCGAAGAGCACCAGCCGGGCCCGCGCATCGTCAAAGACCATGCCGTAGTGGGTGCGCGCAGGAGGCTTCACGGAACCTGTCTTTTCGGTCCAGCGGTTCGCCGCCAAGTCGAAGGACCACAAATCACCTAAAGGGCAAGGGCCAAAGCCGCTCGCGCAGCCACCATAGAGCAACATCTGGCCGCCTTCGGCGTCGTAAACGGTATGGTGCAAGCAGCGGCGCAGCGGTTTGGTGCCGGCCGGCGTCAGGTTGCGCCAGGTGTTGGCGGCAAGGTCAAAGGCCCAGGTATCGTCGAAGCGCCCGGAATTGGTAAAGCCATGCGAGATCACCATGCGGTCGCGGCCGGGTTCCAAAATCGCGGAGTGGCCATAGCGGCGGCTGGGCCCCGCATCGTCTCGCGCCAAGATCTGCCAATTGGCACGCCCGACGTCGAAGGCCCAAACGTCGCTGAAGAAACTACGCGATTGGCCGGCGAACAGGATCAGCCGGTTGCGTCTCGCGTCCCACAGCAGGGTGTGGCCCAATCGAGCGGGCGGCTGTTCGCCGGTGACGCGGACCGGGCTCCAACGCCGGTCGTCCAGGGAATACGCCCAAAGATCATTGCGAAAGTCGGAGTCCTGCCCGCCGAACAGGTACACGGTCCGTGTGGCTGGGGCATAGGCGATCGTGCCGTCCAGGCGACCGGAAGGCGCGTTGTCGCCGGTCGGAAGCAGCCGGTAGCTGAGCGGTTGAGAGGACGCCTGCATCGCCAGGAAGAACAGGCCAAAGAGGGTCTTCATAATGAATCCATCCCATCGGGACCCGTTTTCATTCCCTGACGCCATCCAAACGAAAGGCTGGAGTAAGGATGCTTCTATAGTACCCAGTATTTCAAAATTCTACATTTTAGATGGAACGAGACGACCCGTGGGACATCCAATAGAGTGTAACGCGGAAAACAGTACTCCAAACGAAGATCTCTTGCCAAATCAACAAATTTGCGGCTCCAAATTGGGTGATTCTCCGTATACTGGTAGGCAAGCAGTAGCCCCGGAATTTAACATGACCATCACTAAAACGACGCGCAAGCAAGGGCTCGACCTCGCCCGTGTCCTGATCGCCGACGACCACCCAGCCTCCCGGCTTACCCTTCAAACCGTTCTCGAGGCAGGCGGGTATCAGGTGGATACCGCCGCCACCGCCGCCGAAGCCGTAGGAAAACTCGACACCGACGAATATGCTTTGGTCCTCACCGAGATGGCGATGGAAACCCCAAATTCTGGCCTCAAGGTGATCGCCCACGCCAAGATGATGGATTACAAGCCGGCTACCGCCTTCTTGAAGACCGATCTGAATTCCTCAGCCGACCGGCGTCAAATGACTGATTTCCTGGTTGCCCCGGAAAACCTGCCTGAGTTTTTCGCCCAAGTCGCGGCCTTGATTAGCGACCGAGCCACTCGTCTGGTCAATCGCCAAGTCCGCCAAGCTCACGCCAACTGACGCTTCAGCCTGGACTGGGTCGAGTGCTAACCTCTATCTTCCCGCCATCGCATTTCCTCAATC
>JAYVUQ010000227.1:0-5039 GCA_043787785.1 Bryobacteraceae bacterium | reverse complement strand
TCATACCGAAAGCGGCATGCCCGCTTAGCGGAAGTCCTGCTAGCGCTCGACGAGCGGGAGGATCTCTCACCCGAAGAAGAAGCGCTGGCAGAAGTAATCACGTTGCTGATTGAGGATTACGAAGAGAAGCATTTTCCCTTGCCCAGCATTGCGCCCTATGAGGCTTTGTTGGCGCTGATGGAAGAACGCGGTCTAAAGCACAAGGACATCTGGCCAGTGCTAGGCAACAAAGGCGCGGCTACCGAGGTGCTAGCCGGGCGACGGTCCATCAGCAAAGCGCAAGCCAAACGTCTGGCGGAATTCCTCCGCGTGCCGGTCGACCTGTTCATCTGATTGGCGACCCTCAATCACCCGAAACCCTCAGTCCCCAGAAACTGCGACAGTCTCGGGCTCACGCCGGGTCACCCACGCTCCTAAGTCATCAAACAGCGAGTAGGCCACGGGCGTCACAATCAGCGTCAGTAACAGCGATAACGACTGGCCCCCGATGACGATAATAGCGATCGACCGGCGCTCTTCAGCTCCAGGGCCATTCCCCAACGCCAGCGGCAGCATGCCCGCGACGAGCGTCACGGTGGTCATCAGGATGGGGCGCAGGCGGTCGCGGTTGGCCTGCAGAATGGCGGCTAAGCGAGGCATTCCTTCGCGGCGAAGGTTGTTCGTATGGTCAATCTGCAGGATGGAGTTTTTCTTCACCACGCCGAAGAGCACCAGGATGCCCAGGGCCGAATAAAGGTTTAGCGTTTCCCGGAACATCCACAGCGAGAAGAAGCCGAAGGGGACGGCGAGCGGCAGGCTGAGGAGGATGGTGATGGGGTCCAGCAGGCTTTCGAATTGGCTGGCCAGGATCATGTACATGAAGACGATGGAAAGCGCGAAGGCAAGGAGGAACTCGTTCAAAGTGCGTTCAAATTCGCGGCCGCGGCCGATAACGGTGGTAGAGTATGCGGCGGGCATATTCAGCTCTTCGGCGGCCTTGAACATTTCCGGCAAGCGGTCGCCCAGACCAAAGCCGGGCAGGATATTGGCGCGAATGCCCACTTGCCGTTGACGGTCGAGCCCTTCGATGCGGTAAGCCGACATGGACTCTTTCAGTTTGACGACATTGTCGAGCCGCATCAGACCACTCTTCGACGACGGCACATACAGCTTAGAGATATTGGCGAGCGAGTTACGGTCGTTACCCTTCAGCCTCACCTCGACGTCATACTCTTCGGCGATCTTCTCATCGCGAAAGCGCGAAACTTCGTCGTCGCCGCCCACCATCAGGCGTAAGGACGTGGCGATATCGGAGGCATCGACTCCGAGGTCGGCAGCCCGGTCGCGGTCGATAGTCACGCGGAGTTCGGGCTTATTCAGGCGCAACGTCGTGTCGACGTCCGTAAGGCCCGGAGTCTTCAAGGCGCGGGCGCGCATGGCTTCACTAAAGCGATTGAGTTCGACTAAGTCTGGCCCGCGGATCGAGAAATCGATGTCATAGGGGGCCGAGCCTTGGTTCAGCGTTTGTAAGTTACCGACGCGAGTGCGTAAGTCGGGAATCAGTTTCAGCTTGGCGCGCACGGCGGCCATGACGTCGCGCTGGGAATAGAGTCCTTGGAAGGCGGCCATCGGATGGCCTTCCAAAGTCTTCTGCCAAATGCGCGACAGCGACAACACACGATTCTCGACGTCTTCGAGACGTACATAAACGCGGCCACTGTTCACTTGCTGTAAGTAGCCGGTGCCGACGATAGAGACGATGTGTTTAATACCGGGCAGCGGGCGAATATCGTCTTCGATGCGGTTTAAGGCCTCTTTCATCGAATCGAGACTGGCCCCTTCCGGAGCGTTGGTGCTCATCTCAAATTCGCCTTCGTCGACGTTGGTGGGAAGATACTCCTGCTTGAGTAAGTGGAACAGCGGGAAGGTACCCAGCATCGTCGCAATGCCAAGGCCGGCGATGATGGGACGGTGGTGCATGGCCCAGCCGAGTAACTTCATGTAAGTCTTTTCCACCCAGCCATAGAAGCCCCCCCGGGAGTCATGTTCCAAAGCGACGCTGCTGATCATGCGCGAGCACATCATCGGCGTGAGGCTGAAGCTGACGATGAGCGAAACGAGAATGGCAACCGTGGCCGTGACGCCAAACGAGAACAAGAACCGGCCGGAGACGGACGACATGAAGGAGACCGGCAGAAAGACGACGATCAAGCTGAAAGTAGTGGCGGTGACCGCTAAGCCGATATCTTTCGTGGCGGCAATAGCGGCTTGGCGCGCCGACATTTGCTTCTCTTCAATGAAGCGGAAGATATTCTCGAGCACCACGATAGCGTCATCAATGACGACGCCCACCATTAGCACTAGGGCGAGCATGGTGATGTTGTTCAAAGTGAAATTGAACAGGCGCATGGCGCCAAACGTGGCGATGATGGAGGCCGGGATGGCCACGGCGGCAATCACCGTGGCGCGCCAGTTGCGCATGAACAGCAGCACCACGAGCGAAGCCAGGATTGACCCGAGAATCAGGTGCATCTGAACTTCGTGGAAGGCCGCGTCGATGTAACGGGCTTGGTCCTGCACGATCTCGAGTTTCATGCCCGCGGGCAGCAACAACTGCACCCGCGCCAGCTTAGCTTTGACGGCATTGATGACGTCGATGGTATTCGCGCCGGACTGCCGCCGCACCTCAATCGCCACCGCCTCATGCCCATCGTAACGGGCATAGGAGCGCTGTTCTTTATGGCCGTCCTCGGCATAGCCAATGTCGCCGATGCGGATGGGCGTGTTATGGATATTGGCGACCACCAGGTCGTTGAATTGTTTAGGATCGGGGAAGCGGCCCATTGTGCGCAGCACTAACTCGCGGCGTCCTTCATCGACGCGGCCACCGGGGATGTCGGCGTTCTGCCGCGCGATCGCATTTCGCACACTCAAGATTGGGATTTTATAAGCGGCCAGCCGGTCGGCATCGAGCCAGATATTGATCGCCCGCTTCTGCCCGCCGACGGCAAGCACTTGGCCCACGCCACCGACGCTTTCAATGACATCTTTCACATTGCGGTCGGCGATTTCGTACAGTTCGCGGCCGGTGCGTGGGCCGGTGAGCACCATGGTGAGAATGGGCGATGCATCGGTGTCCAGCTTCTTGATCAGCGGCGGCTTGGCGTCACTGGGCAACTGCGAAATGATGCTGGCGACAGCGTCGCGAATGTCCTGAGCGGCCACGTCGATGTTGCGGTTGAGGTTGAAAGTGATGGTGACGATCGACATGCTCTCGGTGGAGGTGGAGCGAATATTGTCGATGCCTTCGACGGTGGCGACAGAGTCTTCAATAAAACGAGTCACCGTGCTTTCGATCTCTTCGGGTGAGGCGCCGGGCAGAGCGGTGCGCACGTTGATGATCGGCATGTCGACGTCGGGGAAGCGATCGACGCCGAGTTTGGAGTAAGAGACGGCGCCGACAACCACCAACGCCAGGATGAGCATGACCGCGAAGACGGGCCGCGCGACACAGACCTGGGCGAGCTTCTGCATTACGGATTCACCTGCACCTTCTGCCCTTTGGCCATCTTCTCGTTGGCTTTGGCGACGACCAGGTCACCGTCTTTGAGGCCCGTGAGCACCTCGACCCGCTCGCTCGTCAAGCGGCGGCCGCTCTTCACCACCCGGTCGTCCAGCTTGCCGTTGTTCACGACAAAGACCCGCTCGACGCCGGCGAAGCTAATCACGGCGGTAGCGGGAACCGTCATGCCCGTCGCTGCCGAATCCACCGTGATCGACCCTTCCACAAAGCTGCCTGGCCGCAGGCGGCCGTCCTGATTCGGAATCTCGCCTTCGATGGTGAGCGAGCGGTTCTGCGCCTCAATGCTGGGGCTAAGGCGCATGACGCGCCCAGTGCGCTGTAAGGTGGAGCCTTCCAGGCGAATGTCGATGGCTTGGCCGCGGTGGATCTGGCCGGCAAAGCGCTCGGGCACTTCGAGGCGGACGCGCAGCGGATGCTGGCGGACGAGGGTAACGACAGGGGCATTGGTGGCCAGGTATTCGCCGATGGAAGCCACACGTTTGGTGATGGCGCCATCGAACGGGGCGCGGATGACGGTGTCGGTGAGTTGCTGGCGGGCGAGATCGAGTTGGGCGCGGCGTTCGGAGAGTTGGGAACCCATTTGGAGCACCTCGCTCAGCGCCGATTGCACGCGGGCCTCCAGGCCTTGTTTGCGGGCGCGAGCGCGTTCAAACTCGATGCGCGAGACGACGCCTTCAGCGGCGAGGCGCTCGGTGGTTTCGTAAATGATGCGGCTTTCTTCAAGCGCGGCACGGGCCTCTTTCACCATGGCGGTGCGTTCGGGGTCGACGGCGTCGGTCTTCAAATTGGCCAGCGCGAGCCGGGCGCGGATCTGTTCCACCTGGGCTTCGGCCTGGCGCAAGCGGTATTGATAATCGTCTTTCTCGAGTTCAGCGAGGACGTCGCCCGTCTTCACTAAGCTGCCTAGGTCCACCGTGAGTTTCGTCACCCGGCCGGGCACTTTGGTGCTGATGTTGGCGAGTTCCTCGGCAAAGAGTTCGCCATTGGCGTTCACCACGGCGGGCAGAGAAATCGACTGGACGCGGGTCGCATCCACCGGCGTCGGCGGGGCTTCCGCCTTCGCGGCGGCCTTCTGTTCCGAGTAGGGGCCGCTACAGGCGGCAAGGACGATGAGGACCAACACAATAAAAAAAGGCATACAGAGCTTCGGCGTGAATTCTCTCACATTCGTTACTTCTTGTACGTTTGGGGGATGATCGATTTTTCAAAGGCGCTCTTTTCCGGCACCCAGCGAATCACGTGAATATTGACGTCGGTGCCTTCGGCGAAGGCGCGGTCGACGAGCGAGAGGTCGTTGGGGTCATGGACAGAGGAACCGTCCACCTGGGGCAAAAAGTCGTGGACGCGAAGTTTGGCCCGGGCAGCGAGCGAGTTGGGTTCAATGCCGGTGACGAGGAAGCCAAGGTCCCCGCTGATTCCCAGTTTGCGCTCTTCGGCAGCGCGGAAGGCGATGGTGATGTCCTCGCGGACATAGACG
>JAYVUQ010000226.1:0-5729 GCA_043787785.1 Bryobacteraceae bacterium | reverse complement strand
AAGCAGGAATGGAACACGGAGCAGTAGTGTTCGCCCAGCAGCTTCTGCGCCGCGTAGGGCGACTTGGGGCGGGGCATCATCGTCTCTACCTTTGGCAGGACATCCGTATCGCCATAGGCCGACGATGAGGCCGCATAGACCAAGCGCTTCACGCCCGCTGCCTGGGCGGCATTCAACACGTTGAAGGTGCCGTTGATGTTTACCTCATGCGAAGGTACGGGCTCTTTGATGGACCGTGGCACGGACGGGATGGCGGCCAGATGCACCACATAATCTGCGCCGGCAAAGTGCGGCGCGATGGCCACGTAGTCGCGAATATCGGCCTGGACGAGGGACCATTTGCCAACCACCCCCGTCAGGTTTGCCTGATGTCCGGAATTCATATCGTCGATCACAACGACATCTGCCCCTGGCTGCTGTACCAGCAACCGCACCAAACTCGAGCCAATAAAGCCTGCCCCGCCCGTAACTACGTATTTCATAATCTCTAAGTGCTTTCGGCAGTTTGGCTAAGAAAGTTGAGCGATGGTTCGCTCTAAGTGCCGCAAAGAAGTCCCGGCGATGAATTCGGCACCGGGTTTGAAGTCAAAAGCCTCAAGGGAGACCCATCCTGCGAAGTTGCGCCGCTTGAGCACCTCAAAGACCGGTAGAAAATCGTAGTTGCCACTGCCGCAATGTCCACCATCCATCTCGTTAACGTGGACATGGAAAATCTGATTGTAGAAGCGTTCGAGCACCGCCGCGTGTGGCTCGGTTTCGTCGGCGGCGTTGTGCGTATCGAACATGGTCTGAATGGCGGGGCTACCGATTTCATCGACAATCGCGGCGGCGGCGGCCACGGTGTTGACGATGTCGGATTGGGCCTGGGGCAGGGCTTCGACGAGGATCTTGACGCCGCGGTTGGCGGCGTGGGGCGCCACGTTGCGCAGGCCTTGGACGAAGCGCCGGGTGGCTTGGGCCGGGGTGAGTCCGCCGGTGGAGTTGCGCTGAAATGGCGAGCCAAAGACCATGATGCCTGGGTTGGTGCTCGGGTCGTTGACTAAGTCGGCGCAGAGGTCGATTAGCGAGTCGATATGCGCCCAACTGCGACTATACAGGTCTTCATCCGGCGTCGTCACATGAAGGCCTTTGGGCGACACCATGAGCCAGTGCAAGCCGACAAAGCGGAGCCCATGGTTGGCCATGGTTTGCTTCAGATCCTGGCGTTGCTGGCTCGAAATTTCGCTGGGTGTTTGAGCTAGAGTGAACGGCGCAATCTCGATGCCTTCGTAGCCAGCCTTCTTGATCGCGGCACAGGTTTTGTCGAAATCCCAGCCTTCAAACACTTCATTACAAATGGCTTGGCGGAAATGGTAGCTCATGCACTTTTCCTGATGCGTGGCCTCATTACTTACCCTTGCGGATCGCCATTTGCATGTTGGAAGGCGCACGGTTGGAACCGTAGCCGATAGGGAATTTGAGTTCCTTGGCCCGGCCGGTCTCTTCATAGGCTTTGCGCAAATCGCTTTGCGACCGGTAGTTGAAGATCGTGATTGGCTTGACGTACTTACCGTACAGGCGAACATCCCAGTCGACGGGCTTCATCAGGCGGAGGGGCATGCCGGAATCGTCCTGGAGGATGAGATCGCTTCGTTGAAGAATGTTGGCGCGGATGATGTCGCAGGCTTCATGGTGCGGCATATAGCTGGTGGCCTTGAGGTAGGTATTTACGCGACCGAGCGAGTCCAGGTACATGAGCAATCCGGCGTTGAACTGGAGGGCCACCAGGTCAGCGGAGAGGTAACGCATGATCTGTTTTTTGCCGTTCTTCGAGAAGGTGACCTCGACGCATTTGTTCTTATTGCGTGGCAGCTTGGGGTCCTTGGGGTCGCGATCGATAATTTGCCCGGTGTCAGAGACCAAGGCATAACGAATGCTATCGATGGTGACGTCGTGGCGAGCCAGCAAGACTAGCAGCGGCACCAGCAGGCCGTCGGTGATCTGCCCGCGGTACTCGTGGTCCATCTCCTTGGTGACGAAGAAACTCAGTTCCAGAATGGAGCGCAAGGTGTAACGGATGCTGCCCAATTTCTTGCTCATGTTGGAGCTGCTTTTGAGCAGGGCCTCGGTGCCGGTGAGCGTGCCAGGAGGTTCGAGGCCAATGAGAGTATAGGTTTCAGCGTTGGGGTAGAAGAGATAGACGTTCCAGGCGTCGGCACCCGCGAAGGGGTAGAAGACACTCTTGGCCTTGTCGACGGGCGCCACTTCGCTTTTCTGAAATTCGCGTTGGGGCGTGGTGCGCGGACCTTCGATCTTGGCGAAGGTTTCGTCCAGTTTGGCTTTGTGTTCAATCCAAGCCGGATCGCTTTCGAGGGCCTTGTAGGGGCTGCCATCGAGGGCCGGCAAGCCGGCGAGGAACCGGGCTGCGTGATTGGCGTTAGGCACCAAAGCATCGGCGGCCAGGGAAGAGGCGAGAGTCAGCGCGGCAAGCGCGCACAGGTGGAGGGTTCGGCGAAGCATTTTCATGGGACGGACGTGTTCAATAACCCGGTGGGTACGCACAATCTTATGCGCTCGCAACCAGGATTTTCGATTGTCGCATCTTCTCCGACTAAAAACAAAGGACTTCCGTTAATTCTTCGCCTCTCTTTTCTATCGTCTTACCGGAAAAATTCTTGTCCTGGGAGAATTCTAGTCAGTTACACTAGAGTTGAGTCGCATGCTGTCTCGACATCTCCCATCTCTCGCGCTGGCGCTTGCTGTGAGCACGTTGGCCGTGATCTTGTCCGGTGCTCTGCAATTGGGCCAACCGGCACGCGAACCGCACCGGGGACTCTCTGGGCTGGTCGCCTTGCTAGCCCTCATGACTTTGGCGGGGGCTTGGAACCACTCACGCACTTGGGTGCGGACGGTGGCTTTGGGGTGCGTGGTGAATGTAACCGCCTTGGGCGGTTTGGGAATTTTGATGACGAATTCACCTTGGCTGATCGTACTGCATGCGTGCCTTTCGCATGTCTTCTTCGCGGGCACCGTTGCCTTAGTGGTGGGAACTTCGCCGGCTTGGTCCCTTGTTTCTGAGATGCTGGCTGACGAGGGTTCGCCATCCTTGCGGACGTTGGGAAAAGTGGCTTCGGTGGCGGTGATGGCCCAGATTTTCCTGGGGGCGATCTACCGGCACCTGAGCCTGCCAGTGTGGCCGCACTTGGTGGGCTCGCTGCTGGTGGGTTGTTTGCTGCTGTATACCGGAATGGTGGTGCTGGAATCCGAAACGCCCCATCCGGATCTGCGCCGCGCGGCGCAGGTTTTGCTGGGCGCCACCGTCGCGCAGATGGCCTTTGGGCTGGGCGCCTTTTTGGGGCGGGTGATGGCGGGTGACGGGCTGGCGCCGGAATGGTGGATGAACGGTTCGCGGACGATTCATGTGGTGACCGGGTCGCTCACGCTCGGCGCGGCGGTGAGCTATGGGCTGCAAGTTTTTTATCACGTCCGCCCGGGTGCGGACGCGCATCGAATGGGTATCGACAACGACAACGTAGAGAAGAGTGTGGTGGCATGAAGCCATATATTGATTTGACCAAGCCCCGGATCACGTGGCTCATTTTGATGAGCACGGCGATCGGCTATGTCTTCGGCAGCCCGGCGGGGGGCTTCAACTGGCTCCTGCTGCTGCATACTTTGATGGGAACGGCGCTGATTGCTTCCGGTACCGCGACCTTTAACCAGTGGTATGAGCACCAGGCGGACGCCTTGATGAATCGCACCAAGGGCCGTCCGATTCCGGCCGGACTCGTCACCCCCCAGCAAGCTTTTGTCTGGGGATTAGCGCTCTCGGTGGCCGGTTTCGCCGAGCTGTGGTGGGGCGTGAATCCCTTAACCGCTGGGGCCGGCCTGTTCACTTTGGTGACGTATCTGTTTCTCTACACGCCGATGAAGCAGCAACACTGGCATGCCACCACGATTGGCGCGGTGCCTGGTGCGATGCCGCCGGTGATTGGCTACGCGGCGGCCAGCGGCGTGATCAATTGGGAAGCGGCGGCGCTGTTTGCGATTCTCTTCGTTTGGCAATTTCCGCACTTCTACGCGATCGCCTGGATGTATCGCGATGACTATGCGCGGGCCAGTATCAAGATGTTGCCGGTGGTGGAGCCGGATGGCGATTCTACGGCGCGGCAGATTTTGTTCTTCTCGATCTTGCTCATTCCGGTGAGTTTTCTTCCGACTTGGCTGCATATGACGGGCACAGTGTATTTTGTAGGCGCGGCCAGCATGGGGGTGGTCTTTTTGCGGGCCGCCGTCAAGGTGGTAAAAAAACGGACGATCCCGCTGGCCCGCGGCGTTTTGCTGACATCCGTCATCTATTTGCCAGTGCTCTACGGGCTGATGCTGCTCGACCGGCAATAACCGCCAGATGACCCAGCTTGAAGTCTCGATAGAAACGCTTTCGCACGCTTACCACAGCCGCAGTGGGGAAAGCCGGGTGGCGTTGCGAGACCTGAGCTTGCAGGTTACCGGGCCGGTGCTCTTCGGCGTGCTGGGTCCGAATGGCGGGGGCAAGTCGACGCTGTTCCGGATTCTGGCGACGATGTTGCGCCCCACCTCCGGCCGGGCCCAGGTGGGCGGTTTTAACGTGATGGAGCAGGCGCAGGATGTCCGGCGTCAATTGGGAGTGGTCTTCCAAACCAATTCGCTCGACCGGCAATTGACGATTCTCGAAAATCTGCGGTGTCAGGGCGAACTGCAAGGCTTAAGCCATACCGAACTCCCGACGCGGATCGATGAAGTGCTGCAACAGATGGACCTGCTGGAGCGGCGTCACGACCTGGTGAAAGAGCTTTCGGGCGGGCTTGCCCGTCGCGCGGAACTAGCTAAGTCGCTGCTGCATCGCCCTTCGATCCTGCTGCTGGACGAGCCTTCCACCGGCCTCGATCCGCATGCCCGCCGCCGACTTTGGGAGACCATCGACCTGATTCGCGCGGCCCGGCCGATGGTGGTGCTGCTCACCACGCACTTGTTGGATGAGGCTGATCGGTGTGACCGGTTAATGCTGCTGCATGAGGGCGTGAAGGTTCGCGAAGGTACGCCGACCGAGTTGAAGGCGGCGATCGGTGGCGAAGTCGTGCTGCTGAAAACCCGTCAGCCAGACCGGTTGATGACCGCGCTAGCGGCCCACTCGCCGGTGCGCCTGGACGATGCCGTCCGCGTCGAGGTTCCCGCCGCGCATCGCTTTGCCGCCGATACCGTGGAGCGCTATCCGGAATTGGTGCAAAGCGTCGAGTTCCGTCGTCCGACGCTCGAAGATGTCTTCTTCACGGCCACGGGCGTGCCCATATGATTCCGCTGGCGCGCCGGGAACTCCTTCGCTTTTGGCGCGAGCGTACCCGTGTGGCCGGCTTCGTCATCGCCCCCTTGCTATTCTGGTTTGTCACCAGCTCTGGCTTTGGCGACTTCAATCGCTTCTTCGCCGGCTCGCTGGCGCTTACCTTGATGTTCTCCGCCATCTTCGCGAATATGTCGTTGATTGAGGACCGGCGCGAAGGCTTCCTGCTCGGCGTGCTGGTGACGCGGGCCCCACGCTGGAGTATTGTTGCCGGGAAGCTGCTGGGCGCCGCGGTGCTGGCTTGGAGCCAGTCTTTGCTCTTCCTCGTCTTTATGCCGTTTACGGCCTTTCGCCCACCTTGGTCTCATGTCCTGGCCATCATTCCGGCTCTTTTCGCCATTGCTTTCCTCTTCACCGCGCTCGGTTTTTTGGT
>JAYVUQ010000225.1:0-11316 GCA_043787785.1 Bryobacteraceae bacterium | reverse complement strand
TCCTCACGAGTCGGAGCAAAGATCGATTCCACCGCCTCAAAGATCGGTGCCGGCTTCATCAACATGCCGGCCCCGCCGCCAAAGCAACGGTCGTCGACGGTGCGGTGACGATCATGGGTCCAGTGCCGCAGGTCGTGGATCAGAACTTCCAGCTTGCCCGCGTCGCGCGCCCTCGCCACCACGCCATGGGAAAAGGGGCCCGTGAAGAAGTCCGGGAAGATGGTGAGCAGGTGGAAGCGCATAAGCACTAGCCGTTCAGGTCGCGCAGACCCTCGGGCAACGTCACGTCAATCCGCTTCTTGTCCACATCCACGGTATGGCAAATCTCGGGCACAAAGGGAATCATCAGCGATCCGATCTCGAGCAAAAGTTGCCCCCCGGTCTCAAGATAGTCGTCCACCACGCCCAGTGAATCGCCACCTTCAAACACTTCGCAGCCGACGAGATCAGAAAAGTAGTATTGTCCCGCAGCCAACGGCACCCGTTCGGAGCGATCAATCGTGACCTGCTGGCCCACGAGTGGCTCGGCGTCCGTCATGGTGTCGATGCCCTCGAACTTGAAGACCGGCTGGCCCGCATGCCACCAAACCTCTTCCACTGTGATCGCACGTCCAGAAGGCATCAGCACCACCGCCGACAGCTCTTCTAACCGCTCGGGGTGCATGGTGAGGGGGATGGCGATCAGTTCGCCCCGAATGCCACGCGCGCGCTTCAATCCAGCGACAGTAACGCGCTCGTCCGGCATGACGTTATTCGAGGATTTCGAGCGTGTAGCGCCGATTCAGCTTCATGCTCGCCGCGCCAATCAAGGTGCGGATCGACCGCGCCGTGCGGCCCTGCTTGCCAATCACTTTGCCCAGATCGGTGGGTGCCACCTTAAGCTCAAGCACGGTGATTTGCTCACCGTTCAGCTCGCGCACCACCACTTCTTCTGGCATGTCGACCAACGCTTTCGCGATGTCCTCAACCAACTGCTTCATCGATACGGGAGGTATTTCCATGGGTTCCGCCATCTAAATTGAGATTTGTCTACCGCGCTACAGCGGGGCGTAAATAACGTAAAACAAAAAACTTAAGCGGCCACAACCGGGGCCGGATTCTTCTTCATCAACCGCGCCACGGTGTCCGAAGGCTGAGCGCCGTTCTTCATCCAATGGGCGATGCGGTCATGCTTGATCACCACTTCGGCCGGCTTGCAAACCGGGTTGTAGTGTCCCACCACTTCCACCGCGCGAGAGTCGCGGGCGCGTTCTTTTTCAATCACCACCAAACGGTAGGTGGGCTTCTTTTTGGCGCCGAAACGCGCTAAACGGATCATCAACATCGTGAACTAGTATTCCTTCTCTTTTCTATTGTCGCCTAAACGGAGCCCTTTTTCCACTGCCCTTCGTTAGGCTTACCGGCCAAAGCCCGGAAACGACGTCGGGAAGGGCAATTTCATCTTCGCCATTCGTTTGCCTAGCATCCCGCCCGCCAAGCCCCCAGTGAGTTTTTTCATCATTTTCCGCATTTCCTGATACTGCTTCACCAGATTATTGACGTCGTTCACCGTGCTGCCGCTGCCCATCGCAATCCGCTTCCGCCGCCCGCCATTCAGCAACAAAGGATTATTGCGTTCGCCCTGCGTCATCGAGTCGATGATGGCCACAATGCGCGTGAGTTCATTCTCGTCCACCTTCGCATTCTTCATCTCTTTCGGCATATTCGCCATGCCCGGCATCATCTTGAGCAAGTTCTCCAGCGGACCCAGCTTCCGAATCTGCTTCAACTGATCGCGGAAATCCTCCAGCGTAAATTCGTCATCCAGCAGCTTCTGCTGCATCTTCTCGGCTTGCTTCTGGTCAACCGCTTCGCTCACCTTCTCGATGAGGCTCATCACGTCGCCCATGCCCAGGATGCGCTGCGCCGCGCGGTCCGGGTGGAACGGCTCAAAGGCGTCCGGCTTTTCGCCCAGGCCCACAAACTTTAACGGCTGCCCAGTCACCGTGCGAATCGAAAGCGCCGCGCCACCACGAGCGTCGCCATCCATCTTCGTCAACACCACGCCCGTAATACCCAAACGCTGGTGGAACTGCTCGGCGGACTTTACCGCATCCTGCCCCGTCATGGCGTCGGCCACGAAGAGGATCTCGGTGGGATTCAACTGCTTCTTCAGCGCATCCAGTTCCATCATCAACTCTTCGTCGATGTGCAACCGGCCGGCCGTATCGACCAGGATCGTGTCGCGCCCGGCGCGGCTGGCTTCAATCTTCGCGCCCTTCACCAACTCCGAGGGCCGGTTCTCGCCTGCTTCCCCCATCCAAATGGGAATCTTGATCTCCCGCGCCAGCACCGCCAACTGCTCCCGCGCCGCCGGCCGGTAGATGTCCACCGAAACCAAGATCGGCGTGCGCCCTTGCTTCACCAACCATTTGGCCAACTTCGCTGTCGACGTGGTCTTCCCCGAACCCTGCAAACCCACCATCATGATCACAGTCGGCGGCTCATTAGCGAAGCGCAACTTGGCCTGATGCTGGCCCAGGATCTTCACCAGCTCCTCATGCACAATCTTGATCACCTGCTGGCCCGGTGACAGCGCCTGCATCACCTCTTGCCCCATCGCCTTTAGCTTGACGGCTTCGACAAGTTGCTTCACCACCCGGAAATGGACATCCGCTTCCAGCAGCGCGATGCGAATCTCTTTCAGCGCCACCTCCATGTTTTCGGGCGTCAGCTTGCCCTCGCCACGGAGGTTCTTGAATACGCGTTGAAGTTTATCGGAGAGGGATTCGAACATGGCAGTTACTAAAGTTCAAGCGTAGCAACATCAGACCCCACGCTACAATCAGGATCATGTCGCAGGAGCTTCGCCGCTGGTTTAACTTGCACTGGACCCCCGCCAAATACCAGGCGTTTTTGGCCGCCATTGACGCAGATCTCGGCGACCACGTCGAATTCCGCATCTCCGAAACACCTTGCTTTTTCGACGCCGCGCTCGCCGAACGCATGTGCGCCTCCGGCATCGATCTGCTCGCACAACTCACCAACCCCGCCTACCAGCTCGCCAGTGACCGCGCCGTACCCGCCGCCTACCGTGTCCCCAATGAGGCCGCACACCCGATGTTCGTCCAGGTCGATTACGGCCTCATCCGCGACGCCGACGGCAATATCCAACCGCGGCTCGTTGAGATCCAAGGCTTCCCTTCCCTCTACGGCTTTCAGCCCCTGATGGCCGAACATTACAAGTCCGCCTACGGGCTGGATCCCAGTTTGAAATACCTGCTCGACGGCCTCGATCGCCCCGGCTACAGCGCCGTCCTGCGCGACGCGATCCTCGGCGGCCACGATCCCGAAAACGTCATCCTGATGGAGCTCGACCCCCTAACCCAAAAGACCCGTTGCGACTTCACCTGCACCGAACGCATCACCGGCATCCGCACCGTCAACATTCGCGATATCAAACAACGCGGTGCCAAATTGTTTTATCCCGCTGCCCGCCGGGAAGTCCCCATCGAGCGCATCTACAACCGCACCATCATCGACGAGCTAGAACGCAAAGGCGTCGAGGCACCCTTCCGTTGGACCGACGACCTCCAAGTAGAATGGGCCGGCCATCCCAACTGGTTCTTCCGCTTGAGCAAGTTTTCCCTACCGTTCTTGAAACACGAAACAGTTCCCGAGACGCATTTTATGGGCTCGCTCGACCACCTGCCCGGCGACCCCGAAAACTGGGTCCTGAAGCCCCTGTTTTCTTTCGCCGGCCTCGGCGTCATCGTCGGCCCCACCCGCACCGAGTTGGACGCCGTGCGCGACCGCGAAAACTACATCCTCCAGCGCCGCGTCCGCTTCGACCCCGTCATCGACACGCCTCATGGCATGACGATGGCCGAGGTGAGACTCATGTTTATCTGGACCGACCGGCCACGTCCGGTAAACACCATCATCCGCACCGGCCGCGGCAAGATGATGGGGGTGGATCAAAACAAAGGCCTCGAATGGGTCGGTGCCTCGGCGGCGTTTTATGTGTAGCTACTTCCACATTCGAAGATCGAAGTTAAACGGCTCCGGGTCGTAAAATACAAGCGCGCCGAAATCTCGATGCGCGGGATTGATGAGCAGGTTTTGTTCTTGGGGAATGATCACCGACGGCACGAGGAGGCCCACGGACGTGCCCGCAGCGAGCCAAGCCGCACCGATGTCTTGAAGCGCCATCGGGAGGGGCCGTGCCTGCCAATCCGCCGGTAAGGAGGCCACGCCCCGTCTCTCAACCCGCACCTGATCCGCGATGTCAACTCGAATCGATACGAGGTCAGCCGGAGCATCCCCAGGACCTAGATTTACAAAATACTCAAGCGCAGCGAGAGAAATCGTCGACGAGGCGTAGGCCACCCGCGTGCCCGGACCACTCCAGCGGCCACCCACCCGTCGTGACCCTTCGCCGTCAAAAGCGGCTCCTGGCGGAAGTGCATATCTGCGTCTGCTGATCCGCCAACCGGAAATCAAGAATAGACACCGTATTCAATTCGATCCAGAATCGCCAACACTTCACGCTCTCCGGTCGACGTATCCAGGATCGACGCAGGCACCGCCCCACCTAGCGCATCATTCGGACTGTTCATCAGCCAGTGGCTTGCTTTTTCGCGGGTCCCCAGCACCTCGATCGCTCGTGAAAATATCGTCGCCGTACGAACAATGACATCCGATTCCGTTGCAGTAAGAGGGCTCGTTACCTGATTGCCTTGATCCCGAATCGCCGTCATGAGGCCAACAAATCCGTGATCGCCTCTAGCTAGCGTTGGGTCGGGGCTGGTGGGCCAATCATTTCGAAGATTACGAACCAGTTGAAAAGCAGCCTCACGCGGAAGGCCAGCCCGAGTCCGGGCCGCCCAATCTAGGTTGGACTTCGGCGGTGGTCCAAGGACGGATTCTCCGCCCAGCAAATCATAGATAGCAACGCCCATGCCTCATTATGCACCTTTCTTCATTGCCTTAACCCCTACCGATACACCCATCCTCATTCGAAACCAGGGGCCAATTTCCTTCGGCAAATAACTCGTTTATCTACAGTGGAAGGATGGCGACGAAATTTGAAGCAATCTACGAAGCGGGACTGCTGCGCCCGCTCGAACCCCTCCCTCTGGCGGAGCACGAAAAGGTCACCTTACAAATCGCTGAAGCCAATGATCAGCATGAGTTCAAGGAATTCATTCGCCGGCGCGCCGGTTCGGCCAGTGAGATTGTCAGCTTTGAAGAGATCCAAGCCCGTTTGAAACACATGCCTGACTCCCTCGCGGATGCCGTCATCGAGGAACGTTCGGAACGCTAAGCCCTGCATCATTATTATGCACCAGCGCGTTGGTGAAGCTATTACGGCCTGAAGACTTTAGACGCCCTTCATCCGGCAAACGCCTTTAGGCGGCACCAGGAAAATCAGGCCAGCTACTTCGTTACCGGTGATCGAGCGCTCGCCAGTGTCGCCAGGCTCATCGGCCTCGGAGTCATTAGCACAACTGGTGCCTGATCAGATAACGCCGGCTGAGCCCAATGCTCGTCACTCAGGAACGTTTCTGTTGAGAAACCTGCTCAGCCGCGCACGGAGTAAGCGGGCCATGCGCATGATGGAAGCCCCGTCAGCAGCGTGGCCAGCCCGAGTCCGGGCCGCCCAATCTAAATTGCACTTCGGCGGTGGTCCAAGGACGGGTTCCCCTTCTAGCTAGCAAATCATAGATGCCAACGCCCATCCCTTATTATGTACCCTTATTCATTGCCTAACCCCTGCCGATACACCCATCCAAATTCAAAACCAGGGAAACTCTGCGGCGTCAATTTCCTAGCCCCACCAGCATTCGGCGAGTAACCGGTTCACCTACACTAGCGGGATGGCGACGAAATTTGAAGCAATCTACGAAGCTGGAGTCCTTCGCCCGCTCGAGCCACTCGAAATGGCGGAGAACCAGCGGGTCACCCTAGAAGTGAGCGACCCAGACGATCTGCTGGATCACGAACTCATGGCTCGCGCCCGTCAGGACGTAGCCCAACTGACTCATGTCCCAACTGTCGAGGGGCTTCGCCTGCTCTTGAGCAAGGATCCAGGATCATGGTCCGACGCCGTCATCGAAGCCCGCGCGGACCGTTAGCGCTTGGAATACTTCTTTGACACCAGCGCGATCGCAAAGCTCTATCATCGTGAACTGGGGTCAGACTGCGTCAGCAATTAATAACGCTTTCGCATCGTCAATCGATAGCGGCGGGTCGCTCCGATGAATGACAGCGTGACAGTTTGGGCAAACTGGGCGTAAATCTGCAATTGGGTTAACTTCGTAGTCAGCGCCTATCGACGATAGCGGCACGAGGTGATGAACGTGAATCATTCCCTCCATTGCCCCGCCATATCTCCTACCGAACGTCATTCCGCAAACGGCGCATGCTAAACCATAGTGCGCCAAACATGAGCCACGAGCCTGCGAGTTGCGCTCAAAGCGGTTTACAAGCACCGTGCATCGGCCGCCTTCGGTGAAGAAGGTGGGTGGGGCCGATTCGTCAAACAGTCCTATCGGCGAAACGTCGTCGGAAGGCACATAAGAAGGACTTGCAATCGAACGGTTCAGCGTCGTTGCCAAAAATTTCAAAACCCCGGGGGAGTGAGCCGCCCTAATTTGCGCGGTGGTATCTCTTTTGGCGGACAACAAAATCGCGCTGTGGTGCGCCGTTTCAAGGGAGGGCAAGCTGGTTTGAAGATCGTCAGATAAGACTCTAGTCAGATCGCACCCTGGAGCATTTCGATAATGTCGGCCTTCAACGGGAATGTCGGGGGTTAGTATGCTCTTGGCGACCAAAACAACTACGCCCTCTGAATCCAGCACCAAGCACTCCACCCAACCGCCGTTAAGGCGAACTGCATCGGCGAAAAGCGTCACGCCCCAGTGCGCTGGATAGTGTTGAGCCAAGTAGTCGATCCCAGAGGCCAGGAATCGATAGAACGCGCGTTTCCCTTCCGCATCCGCGCTCGCAAGAAGTCCTTCAATCACCGTGCGTGCGACATCGGGATCACCTCGATCAAAGGTGTCATCCACCTTCACGAATGATCCCGCAAAACCTCATTGCCTGACCCTTGCCGATACCCTTCCAAATCGAGCGTCACATAATGAAAGCCCAACGGCTTAAAGATCTTCACCAGCGCCTGCGCCATGCCCACACTCAAAGCCAAGTGCAGTTCCGCCGGGTCAATCTCCACCCTCACCAGCTTCTCGTGAAAACGCACCCGGAACTGCGAGAATCCCAACGCCCGAATCGCCTCTTCGCCCACCTCCACCGTCCGCACGTTCTCCTTCGTCACGGCCGTGCCGTACGGAATGCGCGAACTCAGGCACGCCGAAGCCGGGCGGTCCCACGTCTCCAGCCCCGCCATGCGCGATAGCTCCCGCAACTCAGCCTTGGTAAGACCCGCCTCCACCAGCGGCGCCTTCACCGAGTAGATCTTCGCCGCATTCTGGCCCGGCCGATGGTCGCCCAAGTCGTCTTGGTTCACGCCGTAAATAAGAGCGTCGAAACCGCGCTCGGCGGCTACGTTTTCCATCACCCGGAAGAGTTCTTCCTTGCAGTAAAAGCAACGGTCGGCGTTATTGGCCGAGTACAGCGGATTCTCAAACTCGAGCGTCGCCACATACTCATGACGAATACCGTGCTCCCGGGCAAAGCGCTCCGCATCGCGCTTGTGCGCGTCCGGCATAGACGCCGAATCGGCGGTAAGCGCCAGGCAGTCATCCCCCAGCACCCGCTGGGCCGCCCAGGCGAGATAAGCCGAGTCCGCACCGCCAGAATAGGCGATCAACACTCGCTTCAGGTCGCGCAGGATGCCAAAAAGCCGCTCCTGCTTCGCCGCAAGCAGAATCGGCTCCAGCGGTACCGGGGGCAATAGTGAAACCAGCGTAGCCATACGCCCTTGAGTATATCCCGCACTGCCGCCAGAATCAGCGCTCCCCCGTCCAGATGGTGAATTAGTGAAGTAGCCTGTTTAGGGGATCGCCCCCGCACCAACCCTTGTGGGACACTCTAAAGTCATGAGCGCTCGCCTCAAACAAGCCGTCACCATTTTATTTGGGCTCCTGCTGCTCAACTCCGCCTACCTCGCTGCCTTCGCCACGCCCTCCGTTTTCTACATGGTCAACGTCCTGCTGCACGTTGCCGTGGGCGTTGTCGCCGTCATCGCGTTCGCCTGGATGGTTCGTCGCGATCACCGATGGGGCGCGGCGCTGCTGATCTTCGCCGGTCTCGCCGGAGCTTGGCTCGCCAAGGTCGGCAACACTTTAGATCAACGCGCCGTTCTCTACACTCACATCGCCCTCGCCCTCATCGCCATACTCCTGGTCGGCCAATTCTTCCGCCGCGCCGCCCTCATCCTGGCCCTGCTGCCGCTACTCGCCTTCGTCTACCAGAAAGCAGTGCCCGATCCCGGCAGCCGCATCACGAATAACACGGCCTTCGTTCCCACCTCGATGGAACAAGAAGGCAATGGGCCCAGATCGCCCTTCTGGCCTTCTTCCATCAAAACCAACCTCGAAAATGGCAACGGCAAGATTAACGCCAAGTTCTTCATGGAGTCCAAAAAGTGCGGCGAATGTCACAAAGACATTTACCAGCAATGGGAAGGCTCCATGCACCACTTTGCGTCCTTCAATAACCAGTACTACCGTAAATCAATCGAGCACATGCAAGAAATTGGTGGCGTACAGCCATCAAAGTGGTGCGCCGGCTGTCACGACCACGCGGTGATCTTCTCCGGTAAGTGGGAAAAGCCCATTAAAGACCAGATCGATACGCCCGAAGCGCAAACGGGCCTAGGCTGCGTCTCCTGCCACTCCATTACTCACGTCCAAGGCTCCATGGGTCAGGGCGGTTACACTATGGAGTATCCGGAACTGCATGACCTGGCCGCCAGCGACAATAAATACATCCGCATGATCGACTATTTCCTCACTTACGCCGATCCCGAGCCCCATCGTAAGTCGTTCATGAAGCCCTTCATGCGGCAGGACTCCGCCGAATACTGTGCATCTTGCCACAAAGTCCACCTCGACAAGCCAGTCAATAACTACCGCTGGCTGCGCGGTTTTAATGACTACGATAACTGGCAAGCCAGCGGCGTCTCCGGCCAAGGCGCTCGGAGCTTTTATTACCCGGAAAAGTCCGCCACTTGCGCCGATTGCCACATGCCCCTCGTGCCGTCGCGTGACCCGGGGCACAAAGAAGGTAAGGTCCATTCGCATCGCTTTCCCGCCGCCAACACCGCCGTACCCTATGTAAATAAAGATGCTCAGCAATTAGAGGTCACCCGGAACTTCCTTACCTCCGGCTGGATCTCGGTGGATATCTTCGCCGTCTCACCCGCCGCCGCCCCACCGCGCGAAATGCCAATGCAGCGCCGGGGTGACCAACCAAAACTCAGTTCCACTATGGCCGTAGGCGAAGAAGGCGAAAGCAACGCTCCCGCCTATCAACGCGAGGTGGGTCAAGTGTCAGCCCCGGTCGGTGTGGCGGGCACGTCAATTGAGCCCGGCTCAACCGTTCGCGTCGATGTTGTGGTGCGCACCAAGAAGATAGGCCACTTCTTCCCGGGCGGCACGATCGACGCCTTCGACATTTGGTTGGAGCTCGAAGCTCGCGACGCCACCAATAAGCTGGTTTACTGGAGCGGCAAGTTACAGGGCGACGGCGCCGTCGAGCCGGGGGCTCATTTCTACCGCTCTTATATGCTCGACGGCGACGGGCAGCAGATCAACAAACGCAACGCCTGGCAGGCACGCAGCGTGCTCTATGTTCGGCTGATTCCACCCGGTGCCGCCGATGTCGCGCACTACCGGGTAAAAGTGCCGCCCGCCGCCACCGGGCCGATCACTTTTACCGCAAAACTTAACTATCGGAAATTCGCTCACTATTTTAATAAGTACGCCTATGCCGGAAATGCCAAGCCCGGCGACGTGAGCCTTGAAGCCGACAAGCGCGAGTACACCTTCGATAAAATTCCGGCTAACGTCTCCGGCTCCATCAAAGACCGCATACCGGAACTCCCGATCGTGGTAGTCGCCGCGGCCGAAGCCAAGATTCCTTTGGGGAAATCGACTTACGTCCCCAAGCTACGCAAGGAGGACCGCACCCGCTGGAACGATTGGGGCATCGGCATGTTACTCCAAGGCGATCTCAAAGGCGCCCAATACGCGTTCACCAAAGTAACCGAGGCGGACCCCACTTACGCCGACGGCTGGCTCAACATCGCCCGCGCACTCATTCAGGAAGGCGAAACCGAAGCGGCCCGCCCTTATCTCGATAAAGCCATGGCTATTAACTCGAAGCTCGCCCGTGTCCATTACTTCCGTTCCCAGGTCCAAAAAGCTGCCGGCGACTACGACGGCGCTCTCGCCTCACTCACTACCGTTCTCGCCCAATATCCTCGCGACCGCGTGGCCCTGAACCAAGCCGGCCGCGTGCTCTTCCTTCAACGTCAATACGCCGCGGCCGTTGCGCGCTTCGAACAGACACTGAGTGTTGACCCTGAGGACTTACAAGCGCACTATAATCTGATGCTCTGTTACCGCGGTCTGGGCGATGCCGCCAAAGCCACCCGGGAAGAGGCACTCTTCCGCCGCTTCAAGGCCGATGAATCAGCGCAAGCCATCACGGCCAAACCCCGCTTACTCAACCCCGAAGACAACAACGAACGGCAGGCCCTCCACGAACATGAAAGCGCTCCTCTTAATTAGCCTGGTCGCGAATCTATCGGCCGTCACCTTTGTTGACGCCACCGCCGCCGCCGGCATCACCTTTACCCACAATGCGGGCAAGGCCGGTAAAAAATGGATGCCCGAGACGATGGGCGCCGGCTGCGCCTGGATTGACTATGACCAGGACGGTTGGCCCGATATCTTCTTCGTCAACGGCAAGGACTGGTCTCCCCGCGGCCGGCGCACGCCCCCCGCGCTCTATCGCAACAACCACAATGGCACCTTTACTAACGTAACTGCCGGTAGCGGCCTCGACATAGAACTTTACGGCCTCGGCGTCTCCTCGGCCGACTACGACGGCGACGGCAAGCTCGACCTCTATGTAACGGCTCTCGAAGGTGACCGCCTCTTCCACAACGAAGGCCACGGTAAGTTTCGCGACGTCACCGCCGCCTCCGGCATTGTCAATGCCTCATTCGGTACTTCCTCCGCCTGGTTCGACTATGACCGTGATGGCCGCCTCGACCTATTCGTCGCCAACTATGTCTCCTGGAAGCGCGAGAAAGACCTGTGGTGCTCCATGGACGGCTCCACCAAGTCTTATTGCACCCCCGAAAGT